>JASLEQ010000771.1 GCA_030151135.1 Candidatus Sulfotelmatobacter sp.
CCGATTTCGCGGGCATCGGCTTGTCGCCCTTTAAACGAGAATGCCGAGGTCCTTGCAGAAACGCGTATGCCGGAAAGCCTCGAGAGCGCGCGGATCAGTTCATCCGCCAGCCCGTCACCGAAGTATTCATAGTCAGGCTCACCGGTGACATTTGCGAATGGCAGAACAGCGATTGATACCGCTTCTGATGAACTCGGCTTTGGCGCCTCCGCTCGTTCCGCCCCCGCCACATTTGCTACGAACTGATACCCCCGCCCCGGGACTGTGGCGATGAAGTTATTCTCGCCGCGAGTCTCGCCAAGCAGGCGTCGCAACAGCGAGATGTTTTGGGTGAGATTATTTTCTTCGACAACCGTGTCCGGCCAGATGTCGCGCATCAATTCATCTTTGCCTACAACGGTCCCAGCATGCTCCACCAGGTACGCTAGAGTGTCATATGCTTTTGGCGTAAGGGGGACGGTGGCTCCCCCCGATTGAAGCAAGAGTCGCTTGTCGCGGTGCAATTGGAACGGCCCAAACTTGTAGGTCGACATCGCGCGGACACCAAGGTGCTCTTCATCTTAGAATAGGAATCATGCCCTCGTCTGCTGCTTTGCTCCCCGCCGCCCTGCGCCCACCTCCCTCGCGAGAAAAATGATCGTGACGGGTTGAGGCAGAGGCACCCCTCCCTCAAAGAACTTGCGTGTTGTACTCAAGCCATTCAGCACCGTTCTTTGGTCACTCGACGCGCATGGCCACTTCGGTCGGGCAAGACAGGCTGATCCTGACGCCGTTGGGATCGAAATCCTCCACCGTTCCGACGCTCGTGAACTGGTTCCCATCCTCACTGAGTTCGATGGTCCGCGTCACCTTGGCAGTCGAGAAGAGACTCCCATCTGGGTTATAGCGGAAGAACTCAAATATCGAGGTGAATGTATTGCCCTGCAAATGATGCCATGTGCCCACACTTGAACTCCGGGGCTTTGCCGGCGTCAGGCTGGCTGCCGTCTCAGTGAAGGAACCATCGTGAGCAAATAGGTTCAGGGCACGAATGCTCCTGACCGCCACGCCCGTTTGGCAATCCGTAATTGTGACGTTGGCGTTCCAGGCGCCTTTGAGCCGGGGCTCCTGAGCCGATGCAATGGACTGGACGCCGGCAAGGGCCAGCACGATGCAACTCCAAAGAGTGGTACTCCTCATGTCTTCTCCTTCTGCGATGCACGACAGGAGCGCGCACCCGCGAACCTGAGCATCCTCGAACACGGGATCCGAAGTCCTTAAGATCCCCTGAGTTTTCCTGAGAAAGTGTGAAGAGCGGCGCTCCCGGAGTAGGACACAGTCGTCACCATTGACAGTTCTTTCCTTTCGCGCCGAATCGATAGGCTCCCAAACGACCCACGAGCGCGGCTGCGAACGCGGTTGCCATGCAAAAGGCGATGAGAGCAATCCGGTAAGAGCCGGCGTGATCGGATACCATCCCCATGAACAGCGGCCCGATGCCACCGGCGAGCACAAACGAGCCGAAAGCAAATCCGAATGCCGTGCCGAAAGAGCGCAGACCGAAGTACCGTCCTAGAAGATAGGCAATGATGTCTGCCTCCGCACCCAGTCCGAGTCCAGACAGGAACGCTCCGGCAAACATTGCTGCCGAGGCCCGCAATGTCAACAGGGCGATGCCCAATGCCGCGCTGGCAAAGATTAGGCGCGCCACGCCCGGACCGGAATAGCGATCGAGGAAGTAGCCTGTAGCGACGCGTCCTGCGAGTAGCGCCGCACCGCCGACGGATGCGGCCAAGGCCGCAACGTCCGCCGTCGCGCCGTGATCCGCCATGATTTGTGTCAGGTGGATGAAGCACGCCTGTACGCTTGCGGACACAAGTGCGAACGCGACGATCATCAGCCAAAAGTCACGGTTGACTCGGACCTCGCGCCAAGGCCAGCCTTCCGTATCGCTTTCCCGCGATTGTGATGAGGGTAGATGCGGTCTCTCCTTCAAGAATATGGCGACAGTCGGCATGGCGAGGAGCAACGCAGCCCATCCGAACCTGGCGTAGGCTGCTCGCCAGCCGTACCACGCAATCAGCATTCTCGCCAAAGGCGGCGTCACGATAGCGCCTAAGCCGATCCCAATCATCATGAGCCCCAGCGCCAGTCCCCGGCGATGGTTGAACCACCGCGAGACAACGAGCCCGTAAGGAATCGAATTGGTACCTGGGGCAGCCACGCCAAGAACCAGTGCGAAAAGGTACAGCTCCCACAACTGGGAGCCGATCAACGCGGCGGCAATCAACGCAGAACCAAACAGCAATAAACTCGTCAGAATCACCGGCCGCGCTCCGATTCGATCACACAGCCGCCCTGCAGCGGGAGCCATGCAGGCTGTGACGGTGCTACAGATGGTAAACGTCAGCGAAACCGCACCGCGCACCGCGTGGAACTCGCGCACGAACACGGGGAAAAAGACGGTGAACGATGAGACGAAGATCGGAAATACGCCCAGCAGAAGTCCCAATGCAGAAGTCGCAACGACCACCCACCCGTAGAAGGAACGCGTTTCTTTCCGCTCTTCCATGACTGTATCTTGCTTGAGACCCGGCCCGAATGTCCTTAGCCGATCCCCATATCTTCTGAAAATTTCCGAACGGTCCTGGGGACCGTCCCAACAGCGATCGGATACAGATATCAGTGTTGTCGCAGTTCCCAGACGCTGGCTATGCACTGAGGACACTCGATGCGGAAACCTGACAACGATTTGTTGGCCGTGGCGCTGATGCGGATGGCTTCGGCGTGGGAGCCGGCATCATCGAGTAGGGAGGCGTAGGCTATTTCGCTGATGAGGTAGCGCTGGTTGTTGGTGCCGATGGTCTCTTTGAGGATGGCGAGGCCTTTCTCCATGCTTGCGAGGCCCGCGGGCAGGTCGTGGTCGGCAGCCTGGGCACGGCCAAGAAGCAGATGGGCCCAGCCGGTGAGCATGTGGCGCTCGCCATGGAGGCGCGAGCAGGCGTCGAGGGCAGCGGCGTAGCCGGTGACCGACTGGTGGGGCTTGTGGGTGAG
>JASLEQ010000085.1 GCA_030151135.1 Candidatus Sulfotelmatobacter sp.
GATCGGTCGCGATCTGTTCATTGCGGCTGCGTCCGGTATGCAGCTTGCGCCCAACCTCGCCGGCAATGGCGATCAGCTCCGACTCGACGAAGTGGTGGATGTCTTCGATCGTCGGATCCTCAGCAACGCCGATGCCATCGCGCGCAATCTGCGCCAGCCCAGCCTGGATGAGCGAGAGTTCTTCGCTCGTCAGCACGGCAGCCTTGTGCAGGGCTTTGGCATGGGCCCCACTGGCCGCGATTTCTTGCTTCAGCAGTCGTTTGTCGAACGGCAACGATTTTTGCCAGTTCTCAAACTCAGGGTCGAGAGGTTGTGAAAAGCGCCCGGACCACATTTTCATTTCGACACCTCCGCATGGATGATGGCGCGCGAACGCGCAGGCAGGCCTAGGATGCGGATGAAGCCTTCCGCATCCTTCTGGTCATAACCGGCGCCCATGGTGAAGCTGGCGATGTCAGGCCGGTAGAGCGAGGTCGGCGAAGTGCGGCCGGCAATGGCGATGTTGCCCTTGTACAGCGAGAGCTTGACCGCACCCGTGACATTGGTTTGCGTGCTGGCGACAAATGCATCCAGGGCTTCGCGCAGCGGCGTGAACCAAAGGCCGAAGTACACGATTTCGGCCCACTTCAGCGCGACTTCCTGCTTGTAGTGCAGCAGGTCGCGGTCGAGACATAATGCCTCGAGTTCGCGATGCGCCGCCAGCAGCAGAGTCCCCCCTGGTGTTTCATAGCAGCCGCGCGACTTGATTCCGACGAAACGGTTCTCGACGAGGTCGATGCGACCGATGGCATTGCGAGCCCCAATCTCATTCAACAGTTCGATGAGCGCGAGAGGCTCAAGCTGCATGCCGTTGATGGAAACGGGACTTCCATTGATGAAGCCGATTTCCACCTGCTCGATGCGATCTGGCGCGTCTTGCGGCGACTTGGTCCAGGTCCACGTGCTCTCCAGCGGGGGATTGTTGGGATCCTCGAGTTCGCCGCCTTCGTGACTCACATGAAGCAGATTGCGATCGCGACTGTGGATTTTAGCGCGGCTCTGCGCTACTTCGACGCCGTGGGCTTCTGCATAATCGAGGCAATCTTCTCGCGACTTGAGCGTCCATTCCCGCCAAGGCGCAATGATCTTCAGCTCCGGAGCGAGAGCCTGGTAGGCATGCTCGAAGCGGACCTGGTCGTTGCCTTTGCCAGTGCATCCATGGGCGACGGCGGTAGCGCCTTCTGCCAACGCGACTTCAACCTGTGCCTTGGCGATGATTGGACGTGCGAGTGAGGTGCCCAAAAGGTACTTGTGCTCATACACTGCGCCCGTACGGATCGCGGGGTAGACATAATCCGTCAGGAATTCCTCGCGGAGGTCTTTTACAACGACTTTGCTGGCACCAGTTTTGCGCGCTTTTTCGACGACTGCATCGATGTCATCGCCCTGGCCGACGTCACCTACCATGGCGACGACGTCGCAACTATAGTTTTCCTTCAGCCAGGGAATGATGATGGAAGTATCAAGTCCGCCAGAATAAGCGAGTACGATTTTTTCACGCATGGACACTCCTTGCCGGGAACCGCGTGGTTCCGCCGAGCAACATTAATAAGATCGCTTTTTGCGCATGCAGCCGGTTCTCGGCCTGGTCGAAAACCACAGAATTGGGTGAATCGATCACGTCTGCGGCCACTTCATCGCCGCGGTGCGCCGGAAGACAATGCATGAAGATCGCATCGTTGGCGGCGTGGGACATCAGTTTGCGGTTTACCTGGTAAGGCAGGAACTCGACCCTGCGTTCTGCAGCTTCCGACTCCTTGCCCATGCTGGCCCAGACGTCGGTGTAAACCGCATTGGCATCCTCTACGGCTTCGATAGGATCTGACGTCCACTCAACGCGGGCGCCCGACTTCTTCGCGATTTTCTGGGATGCACGCAGCACGGCGGCATCCGGCTTGTGGTTCGGCGGAGTGGCCACGGTGATGCTCGCTCCCACGCTGGCAGCAGCGAGCATGAGCGAGTGCGCCACATTGTTGCCGTCGCCGACGAAGGCGATTTTCACGCCGTCAAACGTGCCGAACTGCTCTTTCACGGTCAGGATGTCGGCAAGCGCCTGGCAGGGATGCTCGTGATCGCTCAACGCGTTGATGACCGGGATCGCAGCGTGTTCAGCCATGATTGCGCTGGTCTCGTGCGAGTAGGTGCGCAGCACGATACCGTCAACCCAGCGCTCAAGATTGTGAGCCATGTCGCTCAGGGGCTCGCGAGCACCAAGGCGGGAGCCCGTCTGGTCCACGAAGAATGAAACGCCACCCAAAGAACAGACGCCAGACTCAAAGGTCAGGCGAGTACGTAGCGAAGGCTTCTCGAAGAACAGCACCAATTGCTTCCCTGAAAGGACGTTGCGGTATTCCGCCGGATTGGCTTTCATCGCACTCGCCAGGTCAAGGGCGGACGAGATCTCCGCAGGGGTCAAGTCGGTGATCGAGATGAGGTCGCGATCGCTGACATTCCGCGTGGGAATCGGTCGATGTTCCGCAATCCGCGGAAGTGGTGCAGTCGTGATCATAGGGTTCTCCTTCCAGGTTCGCTGTTCCGAGTGGCTAGGCATGGGCCACCAATTCCGTGCCGCATTCCAGCGGCGTCTCAAACATCGTTTTCAAGACATCTACGCGGCTCGCCTGCAGAATGCGAACGCTGCCAACGCCCGCGAGCAGCGCGCGCTTACAGGCCTCGAGCTTGGGCAGCATGCCGCCGCTGACGGCTCCATCCGTACGCAGCGCTTCCACCTGCCGCAAATTCAGACGGCTCAGAACTTGTCCGCCGGCGTCTTTTACGCCCGGCACATCAGTGAGAAAAATGAGAGCATCAGCGACGCAGGCGCTCGCGATGGCGGAAGCCATCTCGTCGGCGTTCACGTTGTAGAACTCGCCGCTTGGATCGGCAGCAAGGCTTGCGACAACCGGGAGGGCACCGTTTGCCCAGAACAGCTCAATCGACTGCCGGTTGATGCTGACGATTTCACCCACATATCCGAGTTCCGGCCAGCTGGGCTTCTTCTGCGCGACGGCAACTTGGAGGTCGCTTCCGCATAGGCCAATTGCAGCTTGGCCCGCCGCGCTAATCCGTGATGCCAGTTTCTTATTCAGCAATCCCCCAAGCACCATCAACGCTGCATCGCGTGTTTGGGCGTTGGTAACTCGCAAACCATTTACGAATTGCGACTGCACGCCCAGGCTCGCCAACGTGCGGCTCAGCGCCGCGCCTCCACCATGCACGATCACGATGTGATGAGGGGCCTGCGCGAGAGTCGCAACCGTCGAACAAAAAGCCGCGACTAGCTCCTCGTTTTCAAGAGCTGCGCCACCGATTTTCATGACGATCTTCATTGCAGCCCCTCCCGTTCGTCCCATCCGAACATGACATTCATGTTCTGGATGGCTTGTCCGGCAGCACCTTTGACAAGGTTGTCCAGGCACGAGACGAGCACCGCGCGCGAACCGTCGGGCGCGAGTTGGAAGCCGATGTCGCAGTAGTTGGTGTATAGCGAATACTTGATTTGCGGCAGCCGCGCAGTGCCGAAGACGCGTACCCATGGCTTGCCGCCAAAGAACGATTTCATGCTTCGTTCGAGCGTATCCGCATTCACCCCGCTCTTCGGACGAACGTAGATGGTGGACAGGATTCCGCGCGGAATCGGCAGCAGATGCGGCGTGAACTGCAGTTGGCTTCCGGCCAGTCCGAGCTGTTCCAGCATCTCGCCCGTGTGCCGGTGGCCGAAGACGTTGTAAGCCGAGAAATTATCCGCAGTCTCGACGAAATGCGTTGTCGGCGTAGGCTGCTTGCCTGCACCGGAGACGCCGGACTTGGAATCACAGATCACGCCGAAATCGAAATCGATAAGACCGTCGTGCTTCCACGCCGCAAGAGCGAGAATGATCGATGTTGCATAGCATCCTGGATTCGCGACGAGTTGAGCGTTGGCAATTTCAGACTTGTGCAACTCGGGGCTGCCATAGACCGCTTGCTCTTCCAGTTGCGTGGCCTTGTCGCTGTCTTTGTCCGCGAAGTTGTAGACAGCTCTGTTGGCGGAGTTCTTCAATCGCCAGGCGCCACTCAGGTCGATCACGTGGAAGCCACGATCCATGGCCGCTACGACCCACTCGCGGGAGAATTCGTGCGGCGTGCATAGAAAAACCAGATCCGCCCCGGCTTGCTTCAGGGCATCGAAGGAAAGCGGATGGATGGGCAACTGACCGAATCCATTGCCGGAGAGCTGCGGATATACATCGGAAAGATTGCCCGTCTGCGCAGAGTCGGCATTCTGTCGGAAGAGCACGGGTTTCTTGACGCGCGGATGCGCAAGTAGGCGCTTGGTCAGCTCAAAGCCGGAATA
>JASLEQ010000091.1 GCA_030151135.1 Candidatus Sulfotelmatobacter sp.
GGTCTATTCTGGCGACAAGCAAGTCGGGAAGGCTACGACAACGTCATGGTCGCCGACGCTGAAGAAGATGATCGCGCTGGCGAGCCTGGAGACGGAACATTCGAAGCCGGGAACCTCGCTGCAGATGGAAGTCACGATCGAGGCGATCCGGCTGAAAACGAACGTAAAGGTGACCACGTTGCCGTTCTTCAGTCCGCAGCGAAAAACTGCGACTCCGGTTTAGTTTGTCCCATCCGCCGGCATCAAGAAATCTCTCTGGTTTCGCGCCGGGTGCTTTCAGCTGTGAAACGCGCCAACAGGTGCACTCTGGCGGGTTCGTGCTTTCTCAGAGAGATCGAGAATCAGGCGGTAAACCGACTCGGCGTCATCGATGTCCGCGAACACGGGGACATCGCCAACGTAAAAACGGCTCCAGTTTTGCCTTCTTTGCCCGCGGCCTGTGGTGAATGAAAACTTTGATCCGAATGACAGTGTTCCCGTGAACGATCCGTTGCGCTCAACACTGGGAATGGCATCGATATACAGCGAGCAAGTTTTGCGTTTGGTGGATTGTTGCAGAACGATGAGTCGCCGGTTTGTGATGCCGTAATACGTCCGGCGTTTCAGCCATCCGTCGTAGAAAAAGCGCCCCCAAATCAGATACTGGCCTATCACCACGAAGGGGATTCCCCACAGCGCCATGAAAATCGGCGGCGATGCTTTTGTATTGTGTCCCCATAAGCCGAGTGCAGCGGTTTCCCAAAAAATCGCAAAGCCGCCCCACATCAGGCTGAACGGAACCATGAACCAATCATCCGAGTGGAAGATCACAGCCGGGTTCGGCCGGCCCGCCCAGAGCAGGCTTTCGCCCGAGACCAATTCCGTTTGCAAGTTGAGAGAGGCTTCCGGATCGATAGGCCCCATAAAACTCCCAGTTGAGGAATGACGTGATGCTAGAGGAGGGAGTTCGGCGTGTCCAGATTACTTCTGCTCGAGATTGGGCCAGCAAATCGCTATTGCGTGCGTTCGCGTGCATCCACCGACGAGGGAGTCCGGGGCTCCACTAATGCTCTACGCTTACCGAGCAAATAAATCCAGACTCCAACCAGCAACAGGCCGGCGCATCCGCCGACCACTTTGAAGACGGCCAGCGGTTTATTTGGTTCATCAGGTTGTGGGATTAACGACAACGCGATCGTGAGAGCGGTCGTGCAAAATCCCAACGCTGCTATCAATTTCGCGATGATTGTGCCGCCCGGTACGCGGATTACGCTTTCTGCCGCATGCTCACGCTGCAGCTTGATCATTGCGGCGAACAGATAAAGATAGGGAATGAAGTACGTGATGACGCCCATGCTGACGAGCACGTCGTAGGCACCTTTCACGCTGGTGCCCGCCTGGCCCAGAAAGATAAACACGACCCCGAGTACGAATTGCGTGAGAAGCGCAACCCATGGTGTTTTCCATCTTGGGTGCAGGTGTCCGAAGGCGGGCGGAAGAAAGCGGTCGAGACCGGCGACGAAAGGAAGCCGCGCGACTGCAGCCAGGTAAGCTCCGGCAGCGCCGATATTGCTCAGAGCAATCAGAAAGGCGGCGAGCGGCAGCACGCCCGGGTATCCAACGCGATTTGCGGTAGCGGATACGGCTTGTACCAACCCTTGCAGGCTATTGACCTGGGATGACGGGATTGCGAGTAAGACGCACACTGTGCCGAGGATGTAGCAGATCGTGACCGTTACCCCCGCAAGCAGCAACGCGAAGGGGATGGTACGGCGGGGATTCTTGATTTCTTCTCCCATGAAGGAAGCGGTTTCGCAGCCGCCGAATGCGAACGTCAGCACCGACCAGAAGATGATGTCGTTGAAGTGCGTGCTGGGAGTCATGGAGCGCACGGTGAAGGGAGTGGCTGATCCGAAGCGATGCCAGGCGATGAGTCCCATGACGATTACGATGGCGACCGGGATCCACATGGCCAGGGCGCCGACGTTGTGCAGCCATTTGCCGACGTCGAGTCCGACGATGTTCATCAGAGTCGCGGCGCTCAGGGTTAGCAGAGCGAAAACGACATAGAACGTCGTGCTCCCGGACAGATGCTGCCAACTCGCCTGGCGCATGAAGAGTATGTTGCTGGCCGCGAAATAAAGCACAGCAGGGAAGTAGGGCAGGTTGCTGGTCCAGTACGTCCAGGCCGACATGAAGCCGGAGAAGTCGCCGAATGCGCGCTTGCTCCAGACGTAGAGCCCGCCTTCGTTCGGATAACGCGACGAGAGTTCCAGCACGGACAGCGCGAGCGGCGTGTAGAAGCAGAACCACGCGCCGGCCCAAATGACAATCGAACTTGGGCCCGCTGCAGCAGCGGTGGCGATCCAGCGCAGGCTGATTCCGGTGATCACATAGAAGAGCAGGAGATCGCGGAATCCCATGACCTGCCGCGGGCGATTGGGATCTTCCGCCTCCGCGATGGAGACGCCCGGAGAAAGAAAGGTGATGTTCTCAGATGGCCGCGGCGAGTTTGGTTCGGGCAATCTCAGTGTCCCCGAGTCCGTCTGCAGGAATTTAAAAAGACCCACTTCGCGCGGACATTGCGGAAGTGGGAGACTCGAAGAGGAATAACACTGAACGATAGCGGCGGCAAGCGAAATGGTCAGTTATTCGCGCTTCAGCTCGGCTAACTTCTCGCGCATTCTTGTGGCATCGGCGCCCCCTTCGCGCAAGAGTTGGGAAGCGAAGCAGTCCTCGACCTGCAGGATTCCGAGGAGCATATGTTCCGTGTCAATCGACTTGTGACCCAAGCTGTCAGCCGCTTGCGTGGCATTATTCAAGGACTTTTTCGCGCTGTTGGCCAGAGGGAGATCGACGCTCGTAGCTATCGGTGGCAAATGAACTGTTTGTTTATCGATGCGGGCTTTCACTCCGTCGGCTGTGAGTTGAGGGGCGCACGACAGAATCCCTTTGGCTCCGTGCACCAGGCCAAGCAGCAGATGCTCGCTATCGATCTCATGCGAGCCCGATTTGCCGGCCTCCATCCGGGCGAAGAAAATAACACGTCGCGCGTTTTCCGTGTATCTCTCGAACATCAACTTACTCCAAAGCGGACGCGTTCCGATTGCTGCGCTTCCAGTATAGATATCCAGGAACGCCGATGAGCACAATCGCGGTTCCCCAGAACGCTTCGGTCGGGCGCGTGATGATCGTGTTCAGTGTCCAGGCTGCGCCGATGATGACATAGATTGCCGGAAGCCAGGGATAGCCGGTGCAACGATACGGCCGTGGAATGTCCGGCTTTTTCCAGCGCAGCCAGAATAGCGCGATCACCGTCAGAGTGTAGGAGAGCACCATTCCGTAGATGACGTAGGTGTAGAGCTGGTCGTAGCGTCCGCTGATGGTGAGCGCTGCGGCCCAGATGCCTTGTCCGATGAGGCTGAATGCCGGAGTTCTCCACTTCGGATGAATGACCGCCATCTTCTTGAAGAAGACGCCATCCTGGGCCATGGCAAGATAGACACGCGCGCCGGAAAGCGTACAAGTTGCCGCAGCGCTGAAGCAGGAAATTGCAATCATCAGCGACAGCCATGCTGCGGCTTTTGGCGAGAACAGGACTGCAGCCGCTGCGTGCGCGATGGTCTCGTGCGCTGCGATTTCCTTCAGCGGCAACGCGTACATATACGTGAGATTCA
>JASLEQ010000696.1 GCA_030151135.1 Candidatus Sulfotelmatobacter sp.
CGCCCCTTCGACAATTACACCTTCTTCTATCACTTTCCTCGCGGTCCGGCAGGCGGAGGCATGGAACATGCCTACTCCACCGCCATCGAGATCAACGCCGACACGATCCGGCAGAATTTGTATCCCGTGAATGCCGTGACCGCTCACGAGTTTTTTCATCTCTGGAATGTGAAGCGCATCCGTCCGCAAACGCTGGAACCCGTTGACTACACCAAAGCGAATTACACACGCGCTCTCTGGTTCAGTGAAGGCGTGACTAGTACGGCCGAGAACATCATCCTGCTGCGTGGCGGGCTCATGCAGGAAAAACAATTCCTCTCAGGGTTGAGCGAAGAAATCTCAGAACTTGAACATCGGCCCGCGCACCTTACTCAATCGGCGGAAGATTCCAGCCTTGATGCGTGGATGGAAGGTTTGAATTATTATCGACGTCCGGAGCGCAGCATCTCCTACTACAACAAGGGAGAATTGCTGGGGTTCATGCTTGATCTTGCGATTCGCAAAGAGAGCCATGATCAGGCATCTCTCCGCGAACTCATGCAATGGATGAACGACAACTACGCAAAGAAGGCCCGGTACTTTGATGACTCGAACGGCGTGCGTGAAGCCGGAGAGGCCGTTTGCCATTGCGAGCTGACACAGTTCTTTGCGAAATACGTTGCCGGCACCGACGAAATCCCCTGGAACGATTTCTTCGATTACGTTGGCTTGCACGTCGAGCCGCGAAAGTTCTCTGTGCCCGACCCAGGTTTCGTCGCGTCCCGCAATTTTAGTGAGCCCCTGGCCGTTGTCTCGCTGACTTCCGGAAGTGAAGCGGAACGCGCCGGACTGCGCGTCGGAGATATCCTGATGGAACTCAATGGGAAGCCGGTAAGCGAGGAAACGCAACAGGAGATCGCCCGTCTTCGGCCCGGCGATCCGATTTGGGTGAAAGTGCGTTCCCACGGCGAACCACGCGAGCTTCATTGGAAGATGAACGGGCGTGAAGATACATCGTATGAAATCCAAGATGTTGACCCGGTCACGCCCGAGCAGCGAACGCATCGCGTGGCGTGGCTGAAAGGGGAAGCGGAAACTTCGATCTCCGGGACAGCTGGAAAATGATCCGCACGGTCATCATGCTGGTCTTCTGGGCAGTGACTGCACCCTTCGCCGCCCTTACCGGTTTTGTGGCGGCGTTCTTCATGGGGAATATCCGCGTGCTCTACTTTCTCTTCACGCGCGGCGCCGCTGCGGGCGTGTGGCTCACCGGGGTTCGTGTTGAAGTCGTCGGCCTCGAATCGTTCGACCACTCCCGCAGCTACATCTTCATGACCAATCACGCGTCGAACCTCGATCCGCCCATTCAGGTCTCGCTCATCCCGCGGCAGACGTCGGTCATGGTTAAAAAAGAATTGTTCAAAGTGCCGATTCTCGGCGCCACCATGCGCATGGGAAAGCTTGTGCCAGTCGATCGCGGCAATCGCGATGCCGGCATTGAAGCGGTGCGCGCCGCGAAAGCAGTGGTCGAGCAGGGAATGAATATGTTGGTTTACGTCGAAGGGAAGCGCTCGTTCGACGGCAAGCTGCTGCCCTTTAAGAAAGGCCCGTTCTACATGGCCGTGGAATGCGGCGTTCCGGTCGTTCCCATCACCATCGTCGGTACACACGATATCTGGCCCAAAGGACGCTTCGCGATCAAGCCAGGACGCGTGAAAGTCCTCTTCCATCCGCCGATCGAACCAAAAGATTTCGGCGACCGCGAATCTCTGATGGAAAAAGTCCGCACCGTGATCGATAGCGGATTGCCTCCCGAATACCAGTCAGGACCCATTACCTCCCAGAACCCGGAGGAACGCCGCGCAAGTACGGGTTCCTGATCTCTGCGACCTCGGCGTCTCTGCGGTTTAAGCTTTTGATCTCCGCAAAGCCCGCACCAACTCCGGCAGCTTCGGCAGAATTGCCGAATACTTCAGCCATGCCTTGTGATCGACTGCAGGAGCTCCGCTGACCAGCGCGTTTGCCGGGATGTCCCCTGCAACCCCGCTTTGCGGAGTCACAATCGCGTTGTCTCCAACTTTGCAGTGTCCGACCACTCCGACCTGCCCCGTGAGGATCACTCGCTTGCCGATCTCCGTCGATCCGGCGATGCCGACTTGGGAGCAGAGCAGCGCGTCTTCGCCGACCTGCGAACCGTGTCCGACCTGAACGAGGTTGTCCACCTTTACGCCGCGTCCGATGCGGGTCTCGCCCACGCTGGCGCGGTCAATGCATGAATTCGCCTGCACCTCGACGTCGTCTTCGATCACCACCGGAGCAGGTTGCGGAATCTTGTGCCAGTGACCTTCGGCGGTCTTGGCGAACCCGAATCCATCGCTGCCGATCACCACTCCGTTGTGCAGCAGCACATTATTTCCGATGCGGCAGTTCTCGCGAACCACGGCGTGCGAATGCGCAAAGAAGTTATTGCCAATCTTCGCACCGCGATAGATCACGGCATGCGCCAGCAGCACCGCGTTCGTTCCGATCTCAACCTCTTCATCGATCACGACATATGGCCCGATGTGCGCTCCTTGACCCACGCGCGCCGTGATGTGCACGACTGCCGTCGGATGAACGCCCACCGAATACCGGTGCGGCTTATGGAACAGTTCGAGTGCGCGCGCGAAGCTGATATACGCATCCTTGGCGCGCAACATCGCTTTGGGGATAGCAGGGAAGTCTTCGCCGACGATCACGGCCGCGGCACGAGTCGTCCGCGCAGCCGGAGCGTACTTGGGGTTCGAGACAAAGGTCAGCTCCGAAGGACCAGCCTGCTCGATCCCATTCAGTCCGGTGACTTCCGTGTCGGGAGATCCGTTTTCCAGGCGCAGGTCGAGGGCAGCAGCAATTTCCGAAAGTTTCATGGGGATGTGATGATCGCGACTAAATCGTACAGCATCCTGGGACAAGTGGCATGGCGCGCTCGGCCACGAGCGCATACCGCATCAGAGCAAAATCATCGCAGGGCGCTACCCTACAATCGTTCTACGCCCCCGACGGTTCGTCATTCGTGTAAACTCGACATGCCATTTATTCCAATTCAATCGTTTTAATAGGGCGATAACTTCATGATGACTGGCTCTCATCCGCAGACCTCGTCTCGCATTTGGATTTTCGTCGTAGTACTCGGCCTGGTAGCTGTGTCCACGCGCTTTCCTCTCCGCGTCGACGCTCAAACAGCTCCGCCACAAACCACTCAGACGCAAGCGCCGCACCCCCGACACCATCGCGAGGAACTCCCTGCCGATTCGGTTGCTCCGATCGGCACGCTTGAATCTGCCGCCACGGTTCATGTCGATGTGACGCCGTCGCATGTGCTGAATACCATCTATCCCGACACCGCGACTGGCGCCTGGATGGACGATCTCAGCAAGGCGCAGGTGGACAACCTGAGCAAGCCGGATGTGATTCAGGGAGTCAAGAATCTCGGTTGGGGCTCCATCACCATGCGCAACAACAGCGAGTTGCGCCTGTCCGCTTGGCACTGGAATGAGAACGGCACATGGAGCGATCCGGCAACGAAGAGCGGCTACTACGTTGGCAGCGCCGATTTAGGCGAACCGATCCATTATGGCTACTCGTATTCGTTGCCCCATCGCGACTTTATGACCAGCGGCGATCTGCCTCTTGTCGCGGGCTTTCAAAGTTACTGGAAAAGCAATCCTTATCTGACCAGCCACTTCACCGGCGAGAGCGATGCGCTGCACCCGCAATGGGTGGTGATCGATATGGGCAAGGCGCGGGAGGTCAACGCGATCCATATTCAATGGGTCAATCCGTATGCCGTGGTGTATGTGGTGCAGTACTGGATCGGCGACAACAACGCGATGGACTGGGACATGGGCCCGAACGGCATGTGGAAGGCATTCACGTCGGGCGCAGTGCTGAACGGCAGTGGCGGCGATGTTCGTTTGAAACTTTCGGATGAGCCTGTCACCACGCGCTTCGTCCGCGTTTTGATGTCGAAGTCTTCTGGCACTTGCGACACGCACGGCTCGCAGGATATTCGCAACTGCGTCGGGTACGCGCTGCAGACGTTGTCCGCCGGAACGATCGATGGCTCGGGTAACTACGCGGTTGTCTATCCGACGAATGGCAAAGAGCCCGGACCGGGGCCGCCGCCAGTGCTCGAAGGCGCTGGAGAACAGGAAGTCATTGCTGGTTCCGAGGCAGACTTGGCCGGATCGTTCTTCGCTTCTTCCATCGATCCCTGGCACCAGGCTGACAATCTGATCACCGGCGGTCATGATCAATACAACGGCATGGACAATTTCTTTACCAGTGGATTGACCATGGGCCATGCGGCGCTGGTTGCGTGTGCGGCTATTTACGACACTCCCGAAGATTGCGCCAATGAAGTCGCCTACATTCACAAGCGTGGATATCCAGTCGTCGGAATTGAAGTCGGCGAAGAGTGCGACGGCAAGCACATGACGCCCGAAGATTACGGCACCATCTACATTCAAGTGGCGGATGCGGTCCACAAGCTGACGCCCAGCGCCAAGTTGGGCGGCCCGATTTTTGAAGGAGTAGATAAAGACATCACTCTGTGGCCCGACGAGGAGGGACGCACTTCGTGGATGGAGCGGTTCGTCGATTACCTGCAGGCCCACGGACATTTAAAGGACCTGGCGTTCATGTCGTTCGAACACTATCCGTTCATGGTCAACGGATTCACTCCGCCGAACGACTGGGCGTCGCTTTACCTGGAACCGGGAATCATGAAGCACGTGCTGCACATGTGGCGACAGGACGGCGTTCCCGCGGAAGTGCCGCTGATTATTTCCGAGAGTGGCATCATCGCGGGGCGAAGCGGTCCGGGATACCTCGGCGTGACTGGCCGATCGATCTGGGAAGTCGATGCGTTCGGCACATTTTTTGAACAGGGCGGCACAGCGTTCTATCGTCCGGCAATTAATAATGGCGCGGTTGGTCACGGACTCCTCGACCCAGAGAGTGGCGCGGATGGCGGAGGGGCGCACGGCACGCCTGCATACAATCCCTATTCGTCCGCACACATCATTAATTTCGAATGGTTGCAGCACGAAGCGGGAGCGAACAAAATTTTCCCGGCATCGGCGAACCTGATGGACGCTGCAGGACGGACGGTCGTGACGTCATACGTTGTGAAACGTCCTGACGGGAACTGGTCGCTGATGCTGATCAATCACGACTTGAATGCGGCGCATCCGGTTCATCTCGTGATTGAGGATGCCAAGCATGTCAGCCATCCCTTCAGCGGATCGGTCGCGCTGGTGCAGTACGCCAACAATCCTGCGGAGAATAAGAACACCACCATGGCTGCCACGGCGGACGCTATGTACACGCTGCCGGCGGGGTCGATCACGGTGATACGGGGCAAGCTGCGGTAGCTCACGAGTAGGTTTGAAAGGGCGCGGCTTTAGCCGCCGAGAGCCACCTCCTGTGGAGGGTTCCGTAGATGCTCGTGTGGAGCGCGCGCCCCCGCGCGCTTCTAGCCCATGAACCGAAACCAAACGTCATCAGGACCCTCAACCCGACATCATCCAGAAAACGCGCAAAACACGGCTCGTCGGAGCGTGCGTCCGCGCTCTCTGAAAGGCCGCCAACCGGGACGGGCGAGTGCCACCGGTGTCCACACCGCTGACAAGTAGCTTTGAAAGGGCGCGGCTTCAATCCGCGCCGTAAGACACACATACCAGTGCGGCTTTAGCCGCCGGGCGCGACACCTGCCGGATGCTTATCTGCCAATTACATTCCACGCCCCATCCGCGCTAAAATCCCGCCCAGTGGAAAAGAACCGTCTCTACTACGGCGATAACCTCACCGTCCTGCGCGAGCACATCAAGGACGAATCCGTCGACCTCATCTACCTCGACCCGCCCTTCAACAGCCGCCAGGACTACAACGTCCTCTTCGCCGAACGCGACGGCACTCGCTCCGCCTCGCAGATCATGGCCTTCGAAGACACCTGGGAATGGAACATGGACGCTGAGGCCGCCTATCAGGAAATCGTCGAGCACGGCGGAGGCGTCGCCGATGCCATGCGCGCTTTCCGCACATTCCTCGGCCACTCCGACATGATGGCCTATCTAGCCATGATGGCCCCGCGTTTGATCGAACTCCATCGGGTGCTCAAGGTGACTGGATCGATTTATCTCCACTGCGATCCGACAGCCAGCCACTATCTCAAGATGTTGATGGATGCCATATTTGGAGTACATCAATTCCGAAACGAGATTATCT
>JASLEQ010000134.1 GCA_030151135.1 Candidatus Sulfotelmatobacter sp.
CCCGCGAGCGCTGCCGGCATCCAGCCAAGCGACATTGTTCTAGCCATCGACGGCCGGCCCATTCGTGGCCTCCCCGACCTCATCGGGGCGCTTTACCTGCATTCACCCACGGGCGATGTGAAAATCGAGGTGCTTCGCGGAGAAGACCGGGTATCGTTCAACGTCCGCGCGGTTGCGCCTCCTGATAAGCTCAGCAAGCTATCCGACATTCCCACAGATCAACAGTCGTTGCTCTCGCGGCTTGGCGTTTTGGTCACGGATCTTGATGCGAAGATCGCTCCCCTGGTGCATGCGGAGGATCTCACTGACGGCGTGGTCGTCATCGGCGAGATGGAGGCTCCAGGTTCCACGCTCACTGGCTTGGCGCCGGGAGACGTCATCCGGGCATTAAACAATACGCATGTGGAATCGGTGACGCAATTGCGTGCGATGGTGCACAACCTTAAACCGGGCGATTCTGTCGCGCTCGAGCTGCAACACGACCGGAAGCTGAGGTATGTGGCCTTTGAGTTGGAGTGAAGAGATGAGATTCGGAACCTTCCCGCCGCACCCGTCTTTCGACGAGCACGCAGGTAAGTAAAAAGGGGCTGATCGCACTGACCGCAGCAAGATGATTCAAAACGGTCTGCGATCTTTGGCCCAGGAAGAAGGAACTATGAAGCGGCTCATTGCTCTTATCGTTCTTTCAATCGGTTGGCGGTGATTTCTTTTGAAAGCGGTCTTGGGAGCTAAAGCGACGAGTTCGCTCGAGAACATACCGCAAGGGCGATCGCAGTCACGGCGAGACACACCGTGAGATTGGGAATGGAACTCGTGGACTCGTAGTACTCATGCGATTGCAAAGATAAACGCAAGATCAACCTAAGGAGTTAGCCGCAATGCGATTCAAGACATTTTATCTGTCACTAACTATGTTGATGGCCACGGGTGCGCTGTTTCCGCCTCCCCGCGCCGGTCGAAAATCCGGGCCGGGTCCTGCCGGAAGGATCCTACATCTTCGAGAGGGCGGACAATAATGATTTGCGCAGTGTGGTTCGCATCTTCGATGCGGATCGTACCGTGCTGTATGCCACGCTTGAGACCAATCCGGTAGACCGCATGAGCCCAACCGATAATCCGTCGATCACCCTCGCTGAACAGGGTTCAGGAAACCCCGAGGCACTTGTTCGCTGGTTTTATCCCGGTAGCTTGACTGGATACGAGTTCGTCTACCCGAAGCCTGAAGCAAAGGAGCTCAGGCAAACAAAACTGGACACCTTTGTACGTGGCAGCTTGGTCAACGGCGATCAAGTCGCCGGCGAGTGAATCTAGCACGATTGGCTCGCTGTACCCCATCAGGGCCGCACAGCGAACAATCCAAACCCAGGCTCACGCCTGAAAGGAGAACCTCTCATGAAATTCCAAAAGCTGTTTGCCATTCCCATGGTCGCATTGATGTTGACTCCGGTGGCTTTTGCCGCTGCGGTGTCGGTGGATTACGACCATTCAGTCAATTTCAACCAACCGAAGACCTATTCCTGGAAGGCGGTACACACTGCAAACTCTCTATGGGACAAGCGAGTGAAAGACGCCATCAACCGCGAGTTGACGGCCAGGGGCTGGACCGAGGTGCCCTCGGGCGGAGATGTACAGATTGCTGCCGTAGAAAAGACCACGTTGCACCAGCAGTATGACACCCTTTATGACGGCTTTGGCGGCCGGCGCTTTGGCGGCTTCGGAGAGTCCAGCACCTCTCTGGACAGCTACAAAGTCGGCACGCTGTTCGTGAACATGTTCGAAGCACCCAATCAGTTGATCTGGAAAGCCACCTCGAGCGACGACTTATCAGGCAACCCCGACAAGAACGAAAAGAAACTCGACAAAGACGTCCACGATATGTTCAAGCACTTTCCACCCAAGGCGGGTGCATAAGTATGCGTTTGCTCACTTCAGGTCCGAGCCGCCGCGGGGATGCTGTCTGCCGGACGGGAGGCGGCCGGACCTCAGTGTAGCGACTGAAGGATCGAAAGCAACGCGTACATGAACCAGCAGAAGGGTGCGATTAACGCAGTCCAGGTGATGCATCAGCGCGCCCAGCAAAGCGGCAACACTTTTCGGAGCTGCGCTTCAACCTGTCTCGCTGCGCGTACCGGATTGGACACTCCAACATCGAGGTGAAAACAATGAACTCTCAGGATGAACTTCGGGCAAGTGTGTCGCGGCGCGATTTTCTGAGCGCCGGGTCAACTGCATTGGCGACGCTCGCGATAGGAGCCATCCCAGCTGGTGCACAAGAACCAGCAGACACTGCGAGAGCCGAATCGGATCATGCGTCCAGTGATCCTGGCCCGGAAAACCAAGCGTTGCTCGCGCTGAACCCGGACAGCAACACCCCGCCTCCCACGGACCACGGCGATATCGGACCGGTTTGGTATTCCTTCGACCTCGCCCGTAAGCGCGTGCAAGAAGGTGGCTGGACGCACCAGGTGACTCAGCGTGAGCTGCCTCCGTCAACTGAGCTTACCGGCGTAAACATGCGACTGACGGCTGGAAGTTTCCGGGAACTGCATTGGCATACGGCCGACGAATGGGCCTACATGGAATATGGAAACGCCCGCGTCAGCGTGATGAATCCCGATGGAACTATGTTTCTCGACGACATCACAGAAGGAGACCTGTGGTTCTTCCCGGCGGGCTATCCGCACTCCATTCAGGGACTCGGTCCCGACGGTTGCCAATTCCTGCTGGTGTTCGATCAAGGGATGTTTTCGGAGGACAACACCTTCCTCCTCTCGGAATTTGTCGCGCATATTCCGCCTGACGTGCTTCAGAAGAATTCCGGACTCAATGTGAGCGACATCGCCAAACTACCCAAGAACCAGCTCTACATCTTTCCGGCGGACCTGCCTTCATCACTCGCTGCAGACAGAGCCGCGATCGGAGGACAGAAAGTCGCTGCACAGCAACAATACACGTTTAAGACGAGCTCGATGAAGCCGACGGTTAAGAGCGCGGGCGGCGAAGTTCGCGTCGTCGACTCGAGCAATTTTCCCGCAAGCGTCAGCATTTCCGCGGGGATCGTAAAGCTGAGGCCAGGTGCGATGCGCGAGTTGCACTGGCACCCCAGTGCCTCGGAGTGGCAATTCTGGCTCTCGGGAAAAGGCCGGATGACGATTGTGATGCCCGAGGGGAGAGCGCGAACTGTTGACTTCAAGGCGAACGATGTAGGCTTTGTGCCCGCTGTCGCAGGTCACTACGTTGAGAACACCGGCGATACGGACGTCGTCTTCCTGGAGATGTTTAAATCCCCCCGCTTCATGGATT
>JASLEQ010000170.1 GCA_030151135.1 Candidatus Sulfotelmatobacter sp.
CCCGGGTAGACCCACTGTTTATAACCACCAAACGTGAGATTTCCTTTGCCATCGTTGTAGTAGATGTCACAGGTCGAAGGGTCTGGTCCGCCATCGGCGCCGCACGGAGCAACATCGAGATTGCCGTCGTTATTGAAATCGGCAACCATGACTGGCGGTTGCGATATGTTCTGATCAAACGGTGGCCCGGCAATCTCGTTGAAGTTCCCCTTCCCGACATTCTGGTAGATGTCCACATTAAAGCTGGCAACCGCGATGTCGGGTTTGTGGTCGTTGGTGAAATCTGCGACGGCGAGGTACCCGCCTTCGATGGTGGCTGGATCAGCGGTCAGCGTAACGGACGTTGAGGGCTGCCGCACCGTGAAATAGATCACGTTGGAATCGATACTGCCGGGATTCGCGACCGTGATCGAGGCCGTTCCGGCCTTGGCAACATCGCTTGCAGAGACATGTGTTTGCAGCTTGGTGGAATTCACGAATTTCGTTACCAACGCCCGTCCATTCGCCTTAATGACCGCGCCGGAGACGAAATTCGTTCCGCGGACAGTCAGCGTGAATGCGGCATGGCCCGGGGCAACGCTCGCTGGGGTGAGAGGCTGGTAGATCAGCGGAATTGGATTGGCTGCCAAGGCGAACGTTGAGAAGACGAAGAAGAGAGTAATTGCCAGGGCGTTTCGAGAGGTCATGGTTCCTCGTTAGCGACGGTCAGTTCTGATGATGTCGCGCGATGAGTTACGGGGGCGCCGGAATTTCTGGCGTTCAGAGTACCGACACTATAACCCGCAGGAATTGGAAATTGCTAGGTGGGATCGTACAGAGAGGAATCCCCTTCTCGCAAATTCGGTGAGAAGTGGGGCGCACATGTACGGTGGCTTGACAGTCGTGTCTTTTCTTCTTAGTGATTTACAATCGCGAGACATGTTCTATCGTTCTGATAACCGCAATCCAGATCAGCTTCGGCCGGTCAAAATGACTCCTGAGTTCATCACAACGGCCGAGGGATCGGTGCTGATCGAGGTCGGCAATACTCGCGTCATCTGTACGGCTTCGATCGAAGAGACCGTGCCACAGTTCATGCGCAACAGCGGCAAGGGATGGATCTCGAGCGAGTACAGCATGCTTCCCCGGTCGACGCTGACTCGTACACCGCGGGAAGTGTCGAAGGGCCGTCAGAGTGGGCGGACACATGAGATCCAACGGTTGATTGGACGCTCGCTACGAGCGGTGGCAGATCTGGCGAAGCTGGGCGAGCGCACCATCTGGATCGATTGCGATGTCATCCAGGCGGATGGCGGAACACGGACGGCTTCGATCACTGGCGCATTTGTGGCGCTCAGGCTGGCACTCGACAAGCTGGTCGAGGCCGGGACCCTGTCTTCGGTGCCGCTGAGGGATTCGATCGCGGCCGTGAGCGTGGGAATCGTGGATGGCGAGATCTTGCTGGATTTGTGCTACGAAGAAGACTCGCGGGCCGACGTTGATATGAACTTTGTCATGACCGGTAGCGGAAAGATGGTGGAGGTACAGGCGACGGCGGAGCATCGCGTGTTTGATGACGATCAGCTAAGCAAAATGCTGGGACTGGCGCGGAAGGGTGTAAGGGAGTTGGAGGAGAGGCAGCGGGAAGTGCTGAGATCCGCGACTTCGACGGCCCGCCAGTAGTCCAAGCAGACAAAAGCTGGAAAATGGCTTCAGCGCTATCACACGCAGTAGCTGCGGCAGGAATTGGCGCAGCTTTTTACCGCCGCAATGTGCCCCGTGCTGTATGGATCGCAGGCATCTTCTGCTCAGTGATTCCCGACCTCGACGTGATTGGATTCCGGTTTGGCTTCCGGTACGGCGACTTCTGGGGGCATCGTGGATTCACGCATTCACTCATGTTCGCTGCACTTCTCGCGGCCGTGGCAACCGGCATTATTAAGCGGCTTCAATCAAAGATTTCGCCCGCTTCACTCTTTGCTTACTTTTTCCTAGCAACGGCGAGTCATGGATTGCTCGATGCAATGACAGATGGCGGACTGGGTGTCGCATTCTTCTCGCCTTTGCACAACGGCCGGTATTTTCTGCCCTGGAGACCGATTCGTGTGTCGCCTATTGGCATCACAAGATTTTTCCCACACCGTGGTCTAGCGGTTTTGCAGACCGAAATACTCTGGGTATGGCTCCCGTCAATCGCTGTAATCGCTGTGGTGATAGTTTCGCAACGATTTAAGAAAAGGCCCTTACCGGCTAGGTGAAGAATCTGGTTCCCGAATCTCCATTCGACATTGTTTAATCGTACAGTTCGTCGCGGGTCCAGGGGCCGATTGGCACTCGACGCACGAGGCACGACGCGAGATGATCCAGGAGGGCGGCCTTCGCATCACTACGGCTTTGCTCCTCAACTGGCTGGATACGAGCCACGGGGCGGCCGCGGCTGGTTATGACATAGCTATGCCCGGCCCTCGCGTCTCGAAGGATCAGCGAGAACTTCCGCTTAGCCTCCGACGCTGAAACTATCTTCTGCATATGGCAATTTTATCCGATTTGACTATTGCTTCTGCTCGGCTTTCTTGGCCGCGGCGGCTTTTTGGGCGGCCACTGTCCATGGTGGCGTGATGCCGTTTTCACGGGCATAAGCGACGGACTGGCCGAGATGCTCGTGATTGTCGGCGACCAGGATGTAGACGACATCTCCGGCATTGGCCTGCGGACCCAGCTTGGGAAGCAGCTTGGCGAATTCCGCGTTGCTCATGCCTTTGATGGTCTTCTCGGCGAAGTCCCAGGACTTATTCAGTTCGTCGACGATCCGCGCAGGTTCGGTTGTAGATTTCTCCAGCGCTTTGCGATTGACTCCCGCGGGAGTTTCGGCTCCCATCATGCCGAGGATGCCATAGCGTTCCGCGGCGACGTGAAGAAATACTTCGGCGAACGAGCGGGAATCGGCGGTCGGACGCCACGTCATCTTGTCGGCAGGCACAGCGTTAGCGAGATCGACAAACTTCTTCTGCATGGTCTGCAGGTCGACCAATGCCTGCGCCTTCATGTCATAACTTGGAGCAGTATGGTCCACGGCCTCGTCGCTGGCTGGGTTTGGAGCGGCCATACTGACCGTGCTGATACTTAACAGAACAACCACCACTGCCCACGGAACCTTGTTCATGTGATCCTCCTCGCGAACAACAATCGTTCCTTAGACGTAGGGCCGCGGGATTCGTCACTGCAGGCGAGAACGTTCTTTTCGTTGAAGTTTGAGACGAACTCCAAAAGGAACGGGCCGGAGCGGAGGGCATCGGGCCTTTTCGGAACTTTCCCGAATTGAAACAGACCCCCTCCCTTTTGGGTCTGCACCCGGTGCAAACTTGTTTGTACGATCGGCTGCGCGCAGTAGGCTGAGAACACGCGCCATGGGAATTCTTGAGCCGATCGATCGCCGCCGCGAAGCCAGAACGCAACTTGAGCTGACCGTCACCATCTGGGGGGTAGACACGCGCGGGGAACGATTTCTGCAGCAGGCCATTGCCCGCAATATCAGCCTAAGCGGAGCGTTGCTCTGTGGAATCGACTCAGAGCTTCGATCGGGGGATGTGATTGGACTCCTTTACGGCGGCAAGGTATCGAGGTATCGCGTGATATGGGTGCGATGCCAG
>JASLEQ010000194.1 GCA_030151135.1 Candidatus Sulfotelmatobacter sp.
GTGGAATCTTTAGCATCTGTGGTAAAGAAACCTCCGCGCCGAAATCATGTCTATTCACCCGAAGAAAGCGCTCTCGCCCATTCCTGAGCCTGCCAATAGTATCCGGCGACATCCTCGGCATTTAGATTCATTTCCTTGCTCAACGATTCCGCCGCCGTCCACTCTCCGCTTTCGTGCGCCAGCATCAGCCGGAATACCGGACGCAACTCGCTCGGCCTGCCCAGCAATACCGCTTTTGTCTCGTGATCGAGCGGGATCCTCTCGAGCACGGACTCCATCGGCAATTCCAGCATCGCGTCAATCAGCGAAAGCAAACCCATCAGGAACAGGTCGGATTCGCCGTGTTTCACGTGAGGCGATAGTAGTTCGCCAAACCGGCCGCGCACCAATGCCGACAAAACCAGATCGCTCGTCTTGTCTTGCCCGGCTCCGACCGCGGCCACAAGCCTAATCCAGCGGCGAAGGTCACGCTCTCCCAGAAGCGACAAGGCGTGTTTCACCGAATGAATTTCTTTCCTGAAACCGAAGACCGCCGAGTTCAGATATCGGAGCAATCGATAACACACCGAGGCCTCGGACTTGATCAGCTTTTCCAGCGCGGTCAGATCCAGCTCCGGCCTCGAAACTTCCTGCAGCATTCGCAAGTAATTTATCCGGTTGGCAGGCATTTCACGCGTGCTTAACATCTCGGGTCGCCGGAAAAAATAGCCTTGAAAATAGACGAAACCCTGATCACATGCCCGTACGAACTCAGCTTGCGTTTCGATTTTCTAAGCCAGCATTCGGCAGGACTGGCCAAACTCCCGCATCAACTCGGCTCTTTGTTGCTCGGTTGTCAATTGCATCTCGACTTTGACAATGTCGGCGAGAGGAAGCAACGCGCGTCGCGCATCGTTCGCCACAAAATCATCGAGCGCCAGCATGTAGCCCTGCTCTTTCAGCACGCGGCAGGCTCCGATCACATCGGGATCAGCAGGAACCGTTTCCAGAATTTCCACCACGGTCGACGTCGAAGGCAAGAGGGTGATCAATCCTTTGATCAGCGTATCTCGCGTGCAGTTGACGAAGGCGCGGCGCCCGTCACATAGGACATCAAGGCCCATCAGAAGCGAACGGTCTACGGTCGATCGCGCTGCCTGATCCAGATCGCCACTGAAGCAGTTCTCCAGCCCGTCGCGGAACAATAATTCGTATCCGAACACTTTTTGCTCGCGATCGAAAATCGGCTGGCGCGCGACATAACGCAGCGGCCTCGTTTCACGATCATGGACGGTTGCGACGCCTTGACCTGCTGAGATCCTTGTCACCTTAGCAGTATCGGCAGCAATCGAATTAATCTTTGCTCAGGGAGTTAAGAAAATATTATTTATTGGAAATCGTACTGAGCCGTGGAGACGCAGTCAGGCCAGACCAGATGGTGGATCTCAGGTGATCAGGCAAACCGAGACCCCGGCTGGCCAAACCCCTTTCGGGTCGCGATGCGGCGAGCCGAGGCTAGGCCCTCTGCGTTCCCCCGAGCGCGGTCAGCGCAGCGACGATCTTGGACGACCATCGCGTTACTTCGTCTTCCCGTAATGTCCTCTCCGAGGACTGGAAGCGCACGCGCAGCAGGATGGAATACTTACCGGATGGAGTCGATCCGCCACGGAAGATTTCAACTGGATAAAGATCGCGCAATTCAGGGACGTCCGTTGATGAAACGGAATCTCGCATCTGTACGAAAGTTACCGCATCGCCGAATACGAACGAGAAATCCCGCTCGACGGCAGGATATTTCACCAAGGGCAAATATTTGATCGCGCGCAGTCCGAGCTTATACAGGTGCTCCAGGTCTATCTCGGCAATGTAAGCTTCCTGACGCAACTTTCGCTGTTCCCTAAGCGATGGGTGGATCTGCCCGAATTGCGCGACCACCGTGCCATTCACTAGAGCACGCGCCGACCGCCCCGGATGGAAGTACTCAGCAGTTGCACGGTCGAACGTTATGTTCCCTGCGAAATTTTCCAGCAGGCTTTCTATATCCCCCTTAAATCCGCGGAACAACTCGGCCGCGGCCGCCTGCTCCCCTTTGCTCACGTCCAGCGCCCCACCCATAGGGAGACTCGCCCGGAGCGATGCGATAGTCGCGCCAAGGCACATACGTAGCGGCTCGATGCGCTCGCCGTTCGAAAGTTCGTAGATGCTGCCCATCTCGAATAGCCGGGCGTCCGTCACATCGCGATTCAAATTCCATGCCAGCATGTCGAGCATCCCCGGCACAAGCGACGTCCGCATCACCGAAGCCTCTTCGCTCAACGGATTCTCCAGCTCAAGAACCGGAGAGCCGGACGAGAACCTTTCCGCATCCGCATGCGAGATGAACGACAGCGAAATCGCTTCGTTGTACCCAAGCGCCATTGATCGCTCGCGCAATGTGGCGTCAATTGCTGCATGAGGCGATTCCACAACTGCACCGCTGTAAGCAGGAAGCGTGTTGGGGAACTTGTTATACCCGTGAATCCGTGCGATTTCTTCAATCACGTCGATCTCGCGCTCTACATCAAGTCGCCAGCTTGGGATGTGAACGCGGAACTGCGCCTCTCCCTGACCTTCGGGAATCAGCGTGAAGCCGAGCCGCTTCAGCAGGCGGAAGATGCGTCCCGCATCCAGTCCTTTTCCCAGAATCCTCTCGACTTCGCTGACGCGAAGCAGCACCGGGGCTTGGTCCATCTTCTTTGAGATCACGTCGACCACTTCACCGACCAGTTCTCCGCCGCCGGATGCCAATATCATCTGCGCAACTAAGTCGCACGATAAGGGGCAGGATTCGAAATCCGCGCCACGCTCGAAACGATGCGAAGCGTCCGTGTGCAGCGCATGCCGCCGCGACATCTTCCGCACAATTCCAGGATCCCACCATGCAGACTCAATCACGATATTCCGGGTCTTCTCGGTGATCATCGTGTCGTAACCACCCATCACGCCCGCGAGTCCAACCGGCTTCTTCGCATCACACACAACAAGATCTTCGGTCGTAAGCTTTCGCTCCACACCATCCAAAGTCTTAAGAGTCTCGCCAGCGCGAGCATTTCGCACAATGATCTGCCCGCCTTCAAGAAGGTCCGCGTCGAAGACGTGTGTTGGTTTCCCGATCTCCCAGAGAGCGTAGTTGGTGGCATCGACTGCATTCGAAATCGGCCGCTGATCGAGCAACTGCAGCCGATGAGCAATTTTTTCAGGAGAAGGTTTGATGCGGGTCCCGCGAATGACGCGAGCCGAGAAGCGAGGACAGAGTTGCGGCTCTTCCACAGTGATAGGGAAGGCTGCCTCGTGCGAAGCCGTGGATGCCCCATTTCTCGCATCCTTCGCGAGAAGTGGGGCTTTGTAGCTGATAGCTGATAACAGTTTCAGCGGCAAGTCGTAAATCGCTGCCGCCTCGCGCGCCACGCCGTAATGATTCATCGCGTCGGGCCGATTGGTCCCGATTTCCATCTCGAAGACTGTGTCGGCGCCGGTCCCACTGATTCCCTCGACTGAGATTCCAACATTGGTCAAGTCTTCGGCGGCTCGCCGAAGACTTGACCAATGTTGGAATCTCGGTCGAAAGAATAAGCGGGACCGGCGCCGATACAGTCTTCGAGATGGAGATTGGGACGAACCGGCCCGACGCGATGAATCATTACGGCGTTGCGCGGGAGGCGGCTGCGATCTATGACTTGCCGTTAAAGCCGCTATCAGCTATTAGCCACAAAGCCCCACTTCTCGCAAAGGACGCGAGAAATGGGGCACCCGCGGCTTCGCACGAGGTAGCTTTCCCTATCACTGTGGAAGAGCCGCAACTCTGTCCTCGCTTCTCGGCTCGCGTCATTCGTGGAATTCATATCAAACCTTCTCCTGAAAACATTGCTCATCGGCTGCAGTTGCTCGATCAGCGGCCGATTTCAAATGCGGTCGATGCCAC
>JASLEQ010000205.1 GCA_030151135.1 Candidatus Sulfotelmatobacter sp.
TTTGTGGCCGAATAGAGCACGCGGATCACGGAATCGGAACACACCTGCAACTTGAGCGTGCCCCTCTCCATCGTAAAAAGCACTCCGTCAGATTGTTGTTGCACATTCTTGACGGGATTCATCGGCGTCCACTGCGCCTCCGCCGCGGACACCCAAGTCACGGCAATGATGATCATTAATAATTGCAATCTGCATCGCATAGGGAGTGTGCTCCTGCGACTTCCGTAAAACTCACGAGTTCGCCACAGCGGCGAACCCGTTAACGTTTACGAAAGAATGTAACCGCGCAGCATACCACGGCATCCATTTCGGACCGCCACCGACAGAAAATGTCTGAGATTCGAAACGGATTGCAGTCAGCGGCCATTTAAAATGTTCAGGATCTCTTCCGCGGCGCGCTCGCCGCTCGCGATTGCGCCATGAACGGTGCCGTTGTTTCCGGAAGTATCCGTCGCTTCACCGGCAAAAAATAGCGTTCCTTCAACCGGAGCTCCCAGGGCCTGCTGCGCGCCATCGCAGCCCACTTTCCCATAACTGTATGCGCCGCGAGAGAAAGCATCGCACTGCCAATCGTGGAAATACGCCCCTTCCAGCGAAGTTTCCACCATGCGAGGGTCGGCAGACAGCAGACGAGCCAACGTATCAACAGCGCTTTGCGCCACGAATACAGGATCATGTCCCGAGAGGTCCTCGGCTGAACGGAACGGCGCCCATGCCGTGATAATCGGATACGTTTCTGGATTGGCAGTCCACCAGGTGGGAAACAACTTGTCCTCCGAAAAAAGGAAGCTCATGTCCGCTAGAGACTTCTTCGCGGCCGGATGAATCTTTTCCCAGAATCGTTCCCGGAATCGAAGCACCACCCGGATCACCTTGCCCATCTCCAGTTTCTCCAAAGCATCTAACTTTGGCGCAGGCAGATCCGGCGTGAACCGGATCGCTCCTTCGACGCCCGCTGACGCTTTCAATACCCCGAGTGGAACAGTGATCAAAACTGCCGCAGCGGAAAGGTTCAATTCACCAGACTCATTGCGCGCCTTAACGCTCGCGCGCGAATTCTGCCACCCGACCTCTTCGACCACACTGTTCAGACGCAGAACGATGTCGAGCGCCTCCATCTTCTGCCGGAGGATGTCAAGCAGATCCCGGTATCCATTCTTCAAACGAAATGCCCGGTCACCTTCCGTCTTTTCTTCAGCACGCATCTCCTCGACCAGCCAGTGCACCCCAACCAGCGCCGGATCGGCTGCATTGAATCCACTGACGTACCCGATGGCGTGCCGCTTAGCTTCCTCGAGGCCCGAATCCCTCTCCGGATTCGGAAAGCAGCGCTGCAAAAATGAAAGAAAAGACTCGTCGGCGTTGTTGTCGTCCATCTTTTCGAGAATTCCATCCACTTCCGAGAAGAAGTCACAGGGCACGAGCTTTTGCTGGGAAACACACCATGAGTGTCCCTCGACCTCTGTGGGTCTTATTCCACGCTCTTTCAGCAGATCCCAGATCTCCCGCGCCTTCCCGTGAATGAACTCCGCGCCGTATTCGATCGGAGCGTCCATTCCGCCTGCTATTTGCGTGAAAACTCGACCTCCGATTCGGTCCCGCGCCTCCAAAAGAATGACCGATACCCCGGCCTGCGCGAGTCGGATGCTCGCCGTGAGGCCAGCCACTCCTGCTCCGATCACGATCACTTTCTTGGTTTCCGCTCTATTCGTGCTTCCCACGATCTCTCTTCGATGCGATCGCCATCTTTGGCGCGGCAATGCGACCCCACTAAAGCTACCGCAAATAAATGATTGAAGCACAATCCATCGAAAACCTAATCTCAGAAAAGGCAATCTGAACATGGGTGTGATCCGTGTCGCCAGGCCTGGATCGCCAAGCAGATTCTCGGAAGGACGAAGCGCGATGCGTTTGGAATGGCCCCTACTCAAGCAGATACAAGGTGGTTTGCGCGGAACCGGCCGCGAAGCTATGAGCGAGCGTACCCGTAATCTTCAGATGAAGACCTCAGGCGCAGAGACTACACGGTCCATCTGTCCGTATTGCGGCGTCGGTTGCGGACAATTGATCTTCCACAAAGACGGCAAGCTCGTCTCGGTGGAGGGGGACCCGGAATCTCCAATTTCACGCGGGCATCTCTGCCCGAAGGGAGCCGACACCTTCGAGTTGCATACGCATGCCAATCGCCTGACCAAGGTTAAGTACCGGTCGCCCTATGCCAAGGCTTGGAAAGAGATCGACCTTGAGCAGGCCATGGACATGGTGGCAGACAGAGTATGGGAATCGCGGGAGCGTTCGTTTGAGGAAACTCGGGATGGCCAATCTCTGATGCAGACCACCAAAGTCGCGCACCTCGGCGGCGCGACACTCGACAACGAGGAGAACTATCTCATCAAGAAATTGTTCACGGCCGGATTGGGCATGGTCTGCGTCAGCAATCAGGCTCGCATATGACATAGCTCGACTGTGCCCGGTCTGGGCACTTCATTCGGACGTGGCGGGGCCACTACAGCACAGCAGGACCTCAGTAATGCCGACGCAATCCTCATCATGGGATCGTCAATGGCCGAGAACCACCCGGTCGGATTTCAATGGGTCATCGAGGCTCGCGAGCGTGGGGCGAAAGTTATCCACGTCGATCCGCGCTTCACCCGCACCTCGGCAATGGCCGATATCTGGGTTCCGCTGCGCGCCGGAACCGACATCGCCTTCCTCGGCGGAATGATTCACTACGTGCTCGAGAACAAGAAAGAATTTCGCGACTATGTCGCTGCGTATACCAATGCTCCAGTAATTTTGCGCGAAGACTTTCAGGATACCGATGCGCTCGACGGATTTTTCTCCGGATGGGATGACGAAAAGAAAGCGTACGATCCGCATTCCTGGCTTTATGAGCACGCCACAGAAGGCGAGAATCAGGAGGGCGGTGGGGGCGCTGGACACCAGCCGGCCGGCGGCGGTCAGGGCAAGGACCGCGGCGGGGAAGTAGGAGATCCCGCCAAGGGCCGCACAGATCCCACGCTGCAACACCCGCGTTGCGTCTACCAGGTTTTGAAAAAGCACTTCGCTCGCTACACCCCGGAAATGGTGGAGCGCTGTTGCGGAGTCTCGCGCGATGTCTTCTTGCGTTGTGCCGAAACCTTTGCCAACGCGTCAGGCCCGGAGAAAACGGCAGCGATCTGCTATGCCGTCGGTTGGACCCAGCATTCCAAGGGTGTTCAGATCATTCGCTCGGCCGCCATCCTTCAGTTACTGCTTGGCAACATCGGCAGACCCGGCGGCGGTATTCTCGCTTTGCGCGGGCACGCTTCCATCCAGGGCTCAACGGATATTCCCACCCTATACGACATTCTTCCCGGATACTTGCCGATGCCGTTCTTTGAGCAAGATTCGAAAAACCTCGCCGGACACATTCGCAAACACCGC
>JASLEQ010000240.1 GCA_030151135.1 Candidatus Sulfotelmatobacter sp.
GCAGACCCCTGAGATCTGCAAGCAGCTCGTTTTCGATCTCCGCTTTCTGGGTGTCGACACCGACAGCGCAATTCGCCGGGGCGCTCTCGAAATCCATACCGTCGACGAGGTGTATTTCCCTAACCGTAAGTTTGAACCTAACGTCATGATGGATCTGCTTTTGCATTCCATGGAAGACGCCTGGCGCCAAGGGTTCTCTGCTCTCCGTACCGCAGGCGAGTTAGCATGGGCATCCGAGGGCGGCACAGACTGCGATCAACTTCTCGCCTACGAAAAACTCGTTGAAGAGATTTTCCCGGGAAAGCTAGTGCTCGGAATGTGTCAGTACAACGTGGATAAGTTTTCGCCGGAAATTCTGGAGCGCGTCATCAATACCCATCGTCAGCATCTGCGAGAGGGAGTGCCCACAAGCTTGCACTCCGGAATCACGATCCGCACCCCTAATTGCTGGACCGAAATCGTCGCCGACCGGCTGGTCCTCAATCCCAACTACTATTACGTCGTCCAGCGCCGCAGGCCCGCGGAAATCCTCGGATGGGGAATGGCGCCAAGTTTTGAAATGGCGAACCAGCAAGCCGAATTGCTCGCCTCGCTGGCGGTATAACGATCGGCACGGCTACCATCCCTCAGCTCAAACCGCGATCCTCGGCCACCTTCTTTCGAAGTCCGGGATCTCCCGCAGCACCGAAGTTACCTCGTACCTGACCTCTAGTCCCGTAGCACACCCGGCATTCTTGTCCTATGATGTTCGCAAAAGACAATGGGCAAATTTGGCGACAAATTCCGCAAGGCCCGCGAGAGCAAGAAACTCTCTTTGGACGAAGTGTCCAACGTCACAAAAATCAGCTCGCGGATGCTGAAAGCGATCGAGGAAGAAAACTTCGATTTGCTGCCCGGCGGCGTTTTCAATAAAGGATTTATTCGCGCCTACGCCAAGCATGTCGGCCTCGACCCCGAAGACGCAGTGACGGAATATCTGGCCGCGATTCAGCAGTCAGAACTGGATTCTCGCAAAGACCTCATCTCGGAAACGCAAAGCAGCAATCATCGTCCGGCTTTAACAAAAGTCAAGGCGAAGGCCGCCTCCAAGGGCGCGCCGAAATCGCAAGGATCGGTAGCCGTCGACGAAGAAGAACTCCCCCATCTCCAACTTCCTCGCGCGGAACATGTCCGTCACAAGCCGAAAGAGTATCTCAATCGCACATCAGCCGACATTCCATGGCTCACGCTCGCTGTGATACTGGTGCTTGTGTCCGCTGCAGCGCTCGTCTGGGTTCGTCACTCGCGCCATACCCGCGCCGCCCAAGTCAGCCAACTGACGCCTCCTGCACCTACTCTGTCGTCTTCTCCCTCGCCGGAAACGGTCGCGCTCCGGTCGACTCAAACTGCATCGAGCGCGTCTGCTCTGACGCGGAGTAACTCCGTTGCGCCGAACGCAAAGTTACGAACGACGGAACAGTCCGCCCCCGATGTCGTTTCATCGACTAGTTCGAGCGTTCCGGCTGTTCCGAAGAAAGAGAACGCGGAGCTATCTTCCTCAGGCTCAGTTTCGCAGGCCTCTCCAGCTGCTCTGAGCCTGGTCATCCGCGCAAACGAGAATTCCTGGATCTCCGTTACGTCCGACGGGCAACTCGTGACGCAAGAGACGCTCATCGCTCCGGCCCACACTACCGTTCATGGCAATCGAGAAATCGTCGTGAAAGTGGGGAATGCCGGCGGCGTCACATTCAGCTGGAAAGGCCAGGAATTGCCAGCCCAGGGCGCCGAAGGCGAAGTAAGGACATTTACTTTCGACACGCAAGGCCTGCACTCGCCCGAATCTTCTCCGAACTAGACTCGCTTCGCGCTGCTCGTCGCACGCCAACGGCTCTGCAACATCGCCTGCCGGCGAAATGCTTCCCGCCGGCGGGTGACGAATCCCCGACTTGCCACGACCTCACGGTCCGTAAGCCCAATATTTGGATTTCGATTTTTCGGCGCGAAATAAAGCGGCACACGGTCGGAGGTCCATGTGCCGCTTCCTCAGGAGGTATGAGTGATGTTCGGTCTAGAACAATGCCATCGTAGGGCAGCTTATTGCGGCGGGAAAGATCACGAAGGTATCTTGAACAACCAATCGACTAGATTGAAACGCTCTAACGAACGGAGTGCGGGGGATCGCGCAGCTAATACTCGGACTCTATTTCTTCGGCAACGCCAATACTCTCGCCGAAACTGCTGAATTCTTCAGCGTGCCGCCCAGAATCATGGGCCCAATCGGCGTAAACACGATTCCTCGTTCATCGGCGCGGACGTCGTACGTGTCTTCCGTAATCGTTTCCCATTTGTTCCCGTGCAGATCGAAGGCAAAGGTGACCGGTGACAATTCCGCCGGCTTCCCATCAGCCGCTAGCCCTTTGAAATCGTGCGGAGCGGTCGTTCCCCCTGAGAAAAGAACTCGGTGCTCGTGATCGGCGCCGCCTGCGACAATGTTGAATCGCCCCGGCCCTGGGTGCGCCGGCAACTTGCTCCACGTAATCTTTTGCGGATCCTTCTTATCTATCTTCCCCATCCAGCATTCATCCGAGGAAACGTACTTTCCCGATGCTTGCTCTTTCTTCGCGCCATCGACGTACACTACAACCTCGTCCGCAATTCCGCCTGCATGTCCAAAAACCGGCGTACCCGGAAACGGATTAGCCTGGCTCCAGGTATTCTTTTCGACGTCGTAGACCTGAACATTATTGACCGGACCGGATTTCGATCTGCCGCCGATAACATAGATGTAGCGATCATGTGTTGCCCCAATCACCGCTCCGTCCACCGGGATCGGCAAATCTGCGGCACGATACCATCGCCGCTCTTCCGTCAGGTAAGCGTTCGCATCGCCGACCGTGTACTCATTCCCCTGCCCATCGATGGTGTATCCACCAAACACAAATACTTCGCTTTTCACGCCGATCGCCGCCGACCCAAGCCGTCCGGCTACTCCGGGAACCGGTTTTCCCTCCACCCATTTCCCCGATTTCAACGACAGCGAGTACACGCGGTTCGTTACGTCGTCCCAGGTTCGCTTGGTGCCCATCCCCATGATGGAAAAAACTTCGAGCCCACCTCTAACGGATGCCACGGCATTACTCGTCACCGCAATCGGCATGGGGCGCACCTTCGGCTGCTCAGCGCCCAATAGAAAAACGACGAGTAACACCGAAAGTAGGGAAACGGTCCTGTTTCTCATTCGTGAGATATTACGTCCTGACGCGGGCTAGGGGCAAAGGACAAGCCCCTATTCCACCATCCCTTGCCGGACTCCATGAATGAAGTCGGTATAGGCCGGCGTCTGCCCGCTTTCCCGCATGTGACTGGCAATCTGCCCCCGGTGATATGCGGAATGCATCACGACATGGGTTGCCACATCCACGATCGTATTCGTCCAGGACTCGCCCTTACTGTTTTTGTAGGAGATCGTTTGAAGCAAGTCCCCCGCCGTTATTAATTCCAGATATTCGCGCCAAAGCGCACTCACCTGGCTGCCCTCTTCCCGGCATCGATTGAGATCAAAATCGGGCCAGACCGGCAGACTCTGAGCCTGTTGCTTGAGGCGCTCGAGCCAAAGCCTCTCTGCGGCAGCGATATGGGACATCAGTTGAAGCGACCGGGGATCCGACGCTCCGACAGATTCCACCGCCTTGATCACTTCCGCATTCGCCCACGAATTGTAAGAAAAATCACGTCTTATGTAGTCAGCCAGGTTCATTCAATCGTCTCCTCCGCTTCAGAACCGCAAGCGGCAACTTGTAATCATCCTTTCACATTGGGAGAATAAACTTTTGCCGGACTTTAGAATCAGGGTTTTCCAACTTAGATGCCACGCAAAGCCTCGCAGACCCGCGGCAGTGAGACGCAGGACTCCGGAAAGAATAACCATCCGAGATCCTCGGGCGCTAAAGCAGCCCAGACAGCACAATCATCCACCGATCTCACGCGCCTCGCGCTCAAAGCCTGCCTTATCGCCCGCGACGCCGCCTTCAACGTGCAAGACTTGCTGACCAATTCCTCTCGGATGGCCTTCCTCGCCATCAAAGACTGTGAGAAGGAACTTGACGTCATCGAACGGCAGATCGATGAACACCTGCCCGCCGCCATCACTCGCGTCAGCGAGGCCCGTGCCCGCCAGTTGCTCACTACCCTGAAATCAACGACAGACCTCGAACGCATCGGCGACCTGGTCATGAGCGTCGGTCTTCGCGTGCAGGCCCGGACAACCAGAATCCCCGCATCCGACGTCCACCAGCTGGTTGAAATGTCCACCATCTTGCGCGACATGCTGGATTTGATCCACACCGGGTTTCAGAATCTCGACCTCGATTGCGCCCGCAAGGTCTTGCAGATGGACAAGGACATCGACCACATCTGCCACAGTCTTTTTCAGAAGCACCTGGCCGAAACCGTAGCCCAGGGAGATAGCTCGGGCTTCGAAATTCTACTCATGGCTCAGGCCCTGGAGCGCGCGGGCGATCACACTACAAACCTCGCGGAAGATCTCTACAGCCTCATCGAAGGCCGCAGCCTTCGCCACATGCCCAAGAAAAAAGCCGCGAGCTAAACGCTTGCCTCGAGCTTTTCA
>JASLEQ010000245.1 GCA_030151135.1 Candidatus Sulfotelmatobacter sp.
TGCCGCGAGAATGCCCGCCCGTCGCGTGTATGCCCGGGCAAATTTGATAGAAGCCTCGACACCTTCGCTCCCCGACGATGCAAAGAACGCTCTGCGCAAGCGTCCACCCGCCCGCTGGCATAGCCGATCGGCGAGTTCGCCCGCCAGGTCGGCAACATGTGTCTGTATCATCGCCGGACCGCTGCGCTGCAGTTCCTCTTGCAGCGCGCGCACTCCATACCGATGGTTGTGTCCCACGTTGTGAACGCAATATCCCGACAGGAAATCGACGACGCGCTTGCCCTCCGACGTCAACAACTCCGCCCCAGTACAGCGTTCGTACCGCACATTCATCTCCAGCAACTCGAGAAGCCGCACCCATTGCGGATTGACCCGCGCCGCGTAACGTTCCGAGCCGCTCTGCAACTCTGCAAACTGTGTTGCTGTACTCATAACATGTCCCTGCTGAACATCTCCTCTAATGGCTCACGACGATCGATGTCGGTGTTGCCGGGACCGAATAGGTGGAAACCGAAGTTAACGTTCCCGTGCTGGTCGCCAGGCTGAAAGACTGAATGACTGGAGACGATTGGTTCCCCACAAACAAATAATTCCCCGTCGAATCCCCTGCGATAAAGCTTGGTTGGGAGCCGGTCGCGAATGGAGAACTCGCCAGCAATGTGATGCTGCCATCCGTTCCAATCGAAAAGGCGGACAAGTTGCCGCTGCTTTGCGAGTTCGCCACGTAGAGATATTTCCCGGACTTATCGATAAACAACGAAACCGGCCCAGTCGATGTATCTGCTGTGGTGGAGATCAGCGTCAAAGAATTATCTGCGTTGATCGTGAATGCCGAAATGCTGTTGTCGATCTTGTTCGCCGTATACAAATGCGCTCCCGTAGAATCGATCGCCAATCCATACGGCGTATTTCCCGTCGCGCTAACCACCGGAGCGCCGAGCTGTCCTCCGGTGACGGGAAATGCTTCAATCGTTCCCTCTCCAACAGTAGCTTGGCCGGTAATAAAAAGCGTTTTTCCGGACGGCGAAAGCGCCATGTTCAACGGAGACATGCCAATCGGCGCGCTCGTTCCTCCTCCAGACTGATTCACCGGCGCAAGCGTGCCGCTCGAATCGATCGATAAAACCGACACGTCAAACGACCCTGCATTTCCCACGTATAAAAAACTTCCACTCGGATCCATTGCCAGTAATGTCGGCGCCGTTCCCACATTTACGGTCGTAGCCTGCGTTATATTGCCTTGGCTTGCGACCAAGAACTTTGACACGGTCCCGGTCGGCGCAGCCCCCGAATTCGCCGCGTACAAGTACTTGCCTGAGGGATGCAGCGCCAGTGCCTGCACCGCCTGGCCCGCCGTGATTGGGCTGCCCACCAACTGCGTCAGCGCACCCGAATTCGGGTCTTCTCGGTATGCAACGATTTCGTTCGACCCCGGAATTGCCGCGTACAAAAATTTGCTGGTCGTCGTCCCACAGCCCACTCCTGCGACCATGCCTGCGCAAACAAGCAACAGAGCCGCTGCTTTCTTTAGCATCGTCACTCCTCTTGGATTTGATCGAAACAGTCGAATCGCCCCGCCAGCTCTGAAGAATTCGGATCAACCGAGCCTTAATCGAGCAGCTTTATGCGTGCCCCTATCATACGGGACTGGCGGTGCTTTGCGCAGCCAGTGGGCTTGTATCTGCGATGCGAAACCTCTCCGTGACGGTTGTACCCGCCCTCCGCCGTTCTTCGAACTTTCACCGGTGCATCAATCATAGTGTGCCGGCGTTGGACTGATTGGAGGCGACATTCGCGGCACTGCATCACCCTCTCCGCCGCGTAAGGCGAGTCGCAGGCGGTCGAGATATACATAAACCACCGGAGTCGTAAATAATGTCAAAGCCTGGCTTACAATCAAGCCGCCAACAATCGTGATACCGAGCGGCCGGTGCAACTCCGAGCCCGTCCCGTGTCCTAACGCGAGTGGTAATCCACCCAGCAGCGCCGCCATCGTGGTCATCATGATCGGACGGAAACGCAAAATGCACGCGTCGTAAATCGCTTCCACCGGTTTCTTTCCTTGATTCCGTTCCACCTCAAGTGCCACGTCGATCATCATGATTGCGTTCTTTTTCACCAGCCCGATGAGGAGAATGATCCCGATCATCCCGATGACATTCAGCTCGTTGTGCGTCAGCAATAACGCCAGCAACGCTCCGACACCTGCTGACGGAATCGTCGACAAAATCGTGATCGGGTGGATGTAACTCTCGTAGAGCATCCCCAGCACGATGTACACGGCGCCTAGCGCGGCGATAATCAGCAGGCCCATATTCGATCGCGAGTCCTGGAAAGCCGCCGCCGTCCCTTGGAAACTCGCGGTAATCGATGGCGGGAACCCGATCGTCCGCTCGGCCCTCTCGATCGCATCCGTAGCCTGTCCCAGCGAAATTCCAGGAGCCAGATTGAATGAGATCGTCACCGAAGGCACCTGGCCTTGGTGATTCACAGCCAATGGTGTGTTCGAAGGCTCGAACCGCGTGAACGTAGCCAGCGGAATCGCAGCTCCATTGGCGGCCTTCAGATAAATGTTCTGCAACGCCTCCGGAGTCTGCTGGAACTGTGGCGCTACTTCCATCACCACGTGATACTGATTCAGAGGCCGGTACATCGTCGACACCTGCCGCTGCCCGAACGCATCGTAGAGCGCGTTGTCCAGAGTCTGCGGCGTGATGCCCATCCGGCTCGCCGTGTCACGATCGATAACCAGCTTGGCCTGCAGCCCTTTGTCCTGCTGATCGGAGTTTTGATCTCGCAGTTCCGGCAGCGTCCTTAGTTTCTGCAGAAGTCGCGGAGCCCAGTCGTTCAATTCCTGCAAATCCGCGCTCTGCAGCGTGTATTGATATTGCGCATTGCCGTATCGGCCGCCGATCGACAGTTCCTGTTGTGACTGCAAAATAAGTGTCGCGCCGGGAACCACTGCCAGCTTGCCCCGCAATCGGTTGATCACATCATCGGCGCTGGGATAATGGCACGTCTGCCAGAAGTGCTCTTTTTGGCACGCTCCGCGTTCTTCCAGCGGCTTTAACGATAGGAAAAATCGGCCCTGATTCAGGGCGCTGTTGCCCCCCGTGAATGCGGCCGTGCTGTCCACCGCCGGGTCTTTCATCACGATCCCGATGTAGCGCCGCATCTTTTCGGCCATCGACTGGAACGAGATATCCTGCGCTCCGATCACCGAGCCCTGGATGCGCCCCGTATCCTGCTGCGGGAAAAATCCCGTAGGCACCAGGGTGTACAAATAAATGCTGAACGCCGCGATCGAGATGGTCAGGATCAGTACCGGCAACTGGTGCGCCAGCACCCGCTCGAGCGCATATCGATAACCAATCAGCAGGCGCTCAAAAAACCATTCGCTGGTCCGGTAAAAAAGATTGTGCTTCTCGCTTTTAGATTGCCGCAGGAACTTTGCGCACATCGTTGGGGTCGTCGTCAGTGAAACGATCAGCGAAACGCCAATGGCAACGCTTAGCGTCACCGCAAATTCGCGAAACAGCCGCCCCACGATCCCGCCCATCAGCAGCAGGGGAATGAACACTGCCACCAGCGATGTGCTCATCGAAAGCACGGTGAACCCGATTTCCGACGCACCTTTGAAAGTGGCCGCTACAGGCGCCATCCCGCGCTCGATGTATCGCGTGATGTTTTCCAGTACCACGATGGCGTCGTCCACCACAAATCCCGCGGAGATCGCCAACGCCATCAGCGACAAATTGTCCAGGCTATATCCCAGCAGGTACATCACTCCAAACGTTCCCACCAGCGAGAGCGGCACCGCAATGCTCGGAATGATCGTGGCCCGCACGGTTCGCAGGAACACGAATACGACCATGATCACCAGGAAAACTGAAATCAGCAGCGTTCTTTCAATATCCTTCACCGACGCTCGGACAGAAGTCGTTCTATCCGACACGATCGAGAGCTGCATCGCAGGAGGAATCGACGATTGCAAATACGGAATGATCGCCCGCACTCGGTCGACCGTGTCGATGATGTTGGCCGAGGGTTGCCGGAAGATCGGCAGGATGATCCCGCTCTTGCCATCGATCAGGCCCAGATTCCGCGTGTCGGCCACCGAATCCTCGACGTCCGCCACGTCACCGAGCCGTACCACACCTCCATTGTTCGACGCCACAATCAACGGCCTGTATTGATCTGCCGTGAAAAGCTGGTCGGTATCGTCGAAACTGTAGGAAATACTGCCACTCGCGACTTTTCCTTTCGGGCGATTCGCATTTGCGGCATTCAGCGCGTTCCGCACTGTGTCGAGCCCGATCCCCAGCTTGTTCAGAAGCGTCGGATTGACCTCGGCCCGCACCGCGGGTTGCGACGATCCCCACACGAACACCTGCCCCACACCCTCGACCTGCGACAGTTTCTGCGCCAGGATCGAGTCCGACACGTCATACATCTGCGGCACCGTCGCCGTGTCAGAAGTCAGTCCCAGCAACAGGATCGGCGCGTCCGCTGGGTTCACTTTGCGATAACTGGGATTGCTCGGCAGGTTTGCTGGTAACTGGCTTCTCGCCGCATTGATCGACGCCTGCACATCGCGCGCCGCCGCATCGATGTTCCGATTTAAATCGAACTGCAGCGCTATACCCGTGCTTCCCAGCTGACTCGATGATGTCATCTGGTTCACGCCGGAAATTCGCCCGAATTGCCGCTCCAGCGGCGTCGCTACCGCCGAGGCCATCGTCTGCGGATCTGCCCCCGGCAGCCCCGCTCCTACGCTGATGACCGGAAAATCCATCTTCGGCAGGGAAGCAACCGGCAGAAAATTAAATGCCAGGATGCCCGACAGAAGCAGTGCCGCCGCTAGCAATGACGTGCCAATCGGTCGCCGGATAAATGGGCTGGAGATATTCATCGCTTAATCCGCTGTCATCGGCTCCGGCGGAATTTCGTTTCCTATCCGGTACTTCGAAAATCTCTGTGCCAACCGGTCGAACCACAGGTACACCACCGGCGTCGTATATAGGGTCAGCAATTGGCTCAGGATCAGCCCGCCCACAATCGTGATGCCTAGCGGCCGGCGTAACTCCGCGCCCGTGCCGGTTCCCAGCGCCAGTGGCAATCCGCCCAGCAGCGCCGCCATTGTTGTCATCATGATCGGACGGAACCGCAGCAGGCACGCCTGGTAAATCGCCTCCTCCGGCTCCTTGTGCTCCACCCGCTCGGCTTCCAGCGCGAAATCGATCATCATGATGGCGTTCTTCTTCACAATGCCGATCAATAGAATGATGCCAATTAACGCCACCACCGTCAGGTCGTTCCCGGTGATCATTAATGCCAGAATCGCACCCACTCCGGCCGACGGCAGCGTCGACAAAATCGTGATGGGATGGATATAACTCTCGTACAAAACTCCCAGCACGATGTAGACCGTGATCACCGCCGCCAAGATCAGATAAGGTTCCGAAGCCAGCGAGTTTTGAAATGCCGCCGCCGTTCCCTGGAACGAAGCGTGAATGCTTGGCGGCAGCTCAATGTCTTTTTCCGCCTGTTGGATTGCTTTTGTCGCCTGTCCTAGCGACGCCCCCGGAGCAAGATTGAACGACAGCGTCACCACCGGAAATTGTCCCTGGTGATTGACTGCCAGCGAGGTGCTCGACGAACTCAGGTGCGTAAAAGTTGAGATCGGTACCGGCGCGCCGCTCGTGGTCACCGCCGCTCCATTCGCGGACGGAGCCCCGGTATTCTGCGTCACCACGCTCGGCCGGATGTAAATGTCCCTCACGTTCTGCGGGTCTTGCGCAAAGTTCGGCAGCACTTCCAGCACGACGTGATATTGGTTCAGCTGCGTGAAGATCGTCGAGACCTGTCGTTGCCCGTAGGCATCGTAAAGCGTGTTATCAATTGCCTGCGGAAAGATTCCTAGTCGCGATGCCGTATCGCGGTCAATCGTGATGTTGGTCGCCAGTCCGCCATTCAGTTGATCGGTCGCCACGTCTCGCAGTTCCGGAAACGTCTGCAGCTTCGCTACCAGCTTCGGCGTCCACTGCGCCAGTTCCTTCGCATCCGCGTCTTCAATCGAATATTGAAACTGCGTTCGGCTGACACGATCTTCCACCGTCAGGTCCTGCACCGGCTGCATATACAAGGTGATTCCCTGGACTTTCGCAAGTTCCGGTTGCAACCGCCGGATGATTCCCGACGCATCGCTCGAGCGCTCATCTCGCGCCTTCAAATTGATTTGGATGCGCCCGGAATTCGGAGTCGCATTCGTCCCATCGACTCCTATAAAGGATGACAGGCTGTCCACGTCCGGGTCTTTCAATATCACTTTCGCCAGTTCCTGCTGGCGGTTG
>JASLEQ010000253.1 GCA_030151135.1 Candidatus Sulfotelmatobacter sp.
CTCGCGGCAAGCTGGTTCGTGAAGCTTGTGGACAGCTGCCCGGCGATTGGATTGCCCTCCGGGATGATGTACAGCGGAGACCCGGTCGGCGGGCCAAAGGGCACGAAGTTCGCCTGGGCGCCGTGGTGATCGTACACCAACCCAAAGAAGTCCCAGCGCAAACCAAGGTTTAAGGTCAGTTTCGAGGTGGCCTTCCAGTCATCCTGAACGTATGTTCCCCAATAATTCTTGCCGTTGTCGGTGAGGAAAATATTCGATGCATAAACATTGTTCGGCCCGCCGACATAGTCGACTCCCCCGGGGACCGAGGCGGCCACCGGCGTCAGCAGGAATTGCGCGCGGCCGGTATTACCGCCGCCAACGTTTGGAATGTCGGTGTAGTTTCCTCCGAAGTCAAACTCTCCACGCGACCAAGGTGGCTGGAGCGTCGAGAACTTAACGTGCTGTTGCTCAAAGCCCATCTTGAACGTGTGCTTGCCGTAAATCTTTGTGAAGTCGTCGGTGACCTGGATCGTGGAACTGACTTCATCGGAGGGCAAGAAAGCGTTTCCACCTAGGGTCTGCAGGCCATTTATTCCGAATGCCGGCAGTCCGCCGTTCTCTTTCTGCTGTGGAATCCCTTGAATCCCGAATTGTCCCGGGACGTTGCTGAGATCGCTGGATTCAGGAATATTTCGCGTGGTGTGCAGGTAGTTCAAACCGGCGCGAGCCACGTTGATCGTGGTAGGAGTGAAAACGTGGTTCCACACCAGCGCGCTGTGCTGAGACAGGGCGGTCTGATTGCCTTGAAAGAATCCGCCGCCGTCGGCTACTCCTCCGAAGATACTTGGGATCAACTCCGGTTTGTCGTCATAGCTGAAACTGTAATAGAGCTGATCTTTTTGGCTCGGATTTACGTCGAGGCGGACATCGAACTGCTTCTCGTTCTGAACCAGCAAGGGCGAGTGAGTGTAGTTCGAGAAGAGGTTCGTGTTCGTCGGAGTCGGATACAACTGCATCAGCTTGATTGCGTTCGGATCCATCCGGCTGGTCGGTATCAAATTCAGGCCCGGGCAGCTCGTTAGGTCATAGGTGGGGCCGCCTGTGCAGGTCGCGAAACCAAACGGGTCGCGAACAAAGCTCGTACCTACGGCCCGCGTCGTCGCGGGGTCGAAAACTGTTCCCAATGGGAAGGTGCGGCCCAGCGCATCCGTGTGTGTTCCGGATTGCCCTGTGATCAGATCCTGGAAATTAGCTGTAGCGGTGCTCAAGCTCGCCATCTCGGCTGAAGTGGGAACCGTTCCGGATTGTGGCTGACCCTGTCGAAGGCGCCATGCCTGAAAGTCGCCAAAGAAAAATACTTTGTTCTTGATCACAGGACCGCCAATGGTGCCCCCGAATTGGTTCCACCGCAGTTCGCCTTTTTGTGCAGGAGCGCAGACACCGTTTGTGCAGTTGTGCTCGAAGAAATCGCGCGCGTCAAGAATGTCGTTGCGGAAGAACTCCCAAACATCTCCGTGGAAATCATTCGTGCCGCCTTTGAGGCTGGCATTCAGAACCGCCGCCCCAGAGCGGCCGAACTCGGCGCTGAAGTCCGTGGTCTGAACTTTGAATTCCTGAATTGCATCGACCGGCGGAAGCACGACGTAGTTCGTGCCGTTGAGGAAATCGACCGTGTCTGAGTTGTTATCGATTCCATCCAGCATGTAATTGTTCTGTGCCGGGCGGAAGCCATTTGCAGAAAAAGCTCCCGACGCCGCATTGCCGCGCGTATCTGCCTGCGGGGAATTGACACCTTGCACAAGCTGCGCGAGGAAGGTGAAATTGCGTCCATTCAATGGCAGATCGTTGACGTTCCGCTGATCGACAACTTGCCCGACGGAGGCATCCTGGTTCTGCAATACGGGGGTTGACGCCGTTACTTCTACCGTCTCGGTTTGGCTCCCCGGCCTGAGCGTGAAATTCAGCGAGATGTTCGAACCGATATTCACGTTCACATCGGTCTGGGTGGTCGTCTGGAATCCTTGCGAGGTGGCGATCACATTGTAGCTGCCGATTTTAACCGGCGAAAACTTGTAGACACCATCCGTGCCCGTGGTGGTCGTAAGGGAACTTCCTGTTCCCTTGTTCGTGAGAGTTACCTTGGCGCCGCTGACTACGGCCCCGCTGGCATCGTTCACAGTGCCGGTGATTGACCCGGTGTCCACCTGCGCGAGCGCAACCACGCCCAAGAAACAAGAAGCACAAATAACTGCCAGCCCATTTCGCAGAATCCGGAAACTGCCAAATCGACCCATATCTTTCTCCTCGTTTGGCACCGTCGCGGGGCCAAACGCGCTCACAAAGCAGTTCAAAGGCAATCCACACAATTGCCTTTGCAGACATAGCCTCACGGCTATGCCGGGAATGGCAGAGTCACACGTGTAGGCGACTTCTCCGCAACGGCTGCGGACAATCGCCGTTTTTCAAAAGCTATTTCTGGTTTCTTGAGTTCAACCCCACAAAACTCACTTCCCGGAGAACTGGAAACCGAAAATCGCGTCCCTTACAATCCACAGCAAGCGGCCAAAAACAATTAACCGCTTAACTAGTTGTTTTGAATTACCACCAAGTGGAAATGCTTGTCAAGATGTTTTTAAATTGTGCTACACTCCAGCCGCCTGGGTAGTCGTATTCGCAATGACTTGCCGGACCTCTACCAAGTTGATTCGACTCTGATCATGACGGTCACCATCCGGGATGTCGCACTCGCCGCGAGCGTATCTACCGCCACCGTCTCGAATGTTCTGAATAACACGGGCAAGGTTGGTCCAAAGACCCAGCGTAATGTGCTCGCGACTGTTAAACGCCTTGGATACGTGCCGGATGTGCATGCGCGCCGACTGGCGTCAAGCAATCGGAAAACCCTCGGAATCATCGTGTCCGATATCGAGAACCCTTTTTTCCCGGAAGTCATTAAGGGTTTTGAAGCCCGCGCCCGGGAACTGGGGTATGACGCCATTCTCAGCGACACGAATTACGATCCGCATCGGACCCGCGCAGCTGCAGAACGCATGATGGAGCATAAGGTTCGCGGCGTTGCCATCATGACTTCTGAAATGAGCATGCGTATGGTCCATGAGCTGGCGAGGCGCAAAATTGCCGTCACTTTTCTCGATCTGGCGCCCGTACGCGGCTACATGAGTAACCTCCGAATCGACTACGAATCCGGCATTGAGCAGATTGTTCGTTATCTTCACAATCACGGCCATAAAAATATTGCGTTTGTTGCCGGGCGGGAAGGGCTTAAATCCAATCGTGCCCGCCGAACCGCCTACGAACGCTGCATGCGCGAATTAGGCCTGACGCCAGGCCCGATTCTGCCGGGTGATTTGCATTTTGAAGGTGGGCTTGAAGCGGGACGGAATCTGGCCAAAATGAACCCGAGGCCGACCGCCGTGGTCGCCGTCAATGACTTGACGGCCATCGGAGTTGTCAAAGGTCTGCTGCAGAATGGTTGTCGTGTTCCGGAAGACGTTTCGGTGACAGGCTTCGACAAGACGAGGCTTGCCGACTACAGTAATCCTTCGCTGACAACTGTCGATATACATCGCGATCTGCTAGGACGCATGGCCGCGGACGCTCTGCACGAACTTACTAACTCTGAAAACGCTCACGGCAAGGAGTACCGCATCGGCGCGGAACTCGTGATCGGTGGGTCCACTGGACCAATCAGCGCCCAACGCGTTTGATACACTCCTGAAAAGCGCTCCTCGCCCCAACGCTACATGCCGGATCTCAAACCTGATCAGAGCATCTCTCGGCGAGAACTCCTCCGATTGGCCGGCTTCGTACCTGTTCTCTTTGTGCCGGCGCCCATGCAGGGTCTTGCCTTCCAATCGAAGGCGCCGCAGTTCCGGCTCCCCGGACGGATGCGCTATGCGGATTTCCGCATTCAACCGCATTATCCCGCTTCTTCGTCTGTCGATCAGATGGTGCGGCTAGTGTCACCGGGAACAGACCAGTTCGTAATGGAGAGGTATGCCCGAGAACTAGAACAAGTTTTGAAATCATGGACAGGCGACAACGGGATCGCCGCGCTGGACGCCTCAGTAGACA
>JASLEQ010000260.1 GCA_030151135.1 Candidatus Sulfotelmatobacter sp.
GAATTGCTCAACGGCTTTACGGCGTTTTCAGATGTCATGGAGGTTCGGGAATCCATCGCGGAGCCCGAGAAGTAGGACGGCGCGAAATTTCTGCAATTCTACGTAAAGAAAATGAGCGCGGCAAGATTTTACAGGTTTCGCAGCAGCGGCATGATGCTAGGTGACGAGTTCGCGTACAGTTTTCTGAACCACAGGCCAGGCCGAGCTATGGGGGTCGATTAAGTCGTAGTGATCGGCTCCAGCAATCTCCCGCAAATACGCTGATTCCTTTCTTTTTGGATGGCGCGCATTCTTTTCGGCGACATAGTCTCGGCTGAACTGCGGAGGAACGGTGTCGTCGGCAGAGCCGTGGACCAGCCACTGGCGGGCTCGTGGAATTGAAAGCTGCATGGGATCGGCCTCGCGATAGTGATCTGGCACCTGCGCCGGAGTTCCGCCGAGGAACTCCACCACGGCATCGTTGCTGAGGTGGAGCTGATACGCAGCGTTCAAGTCGACTACTCCTGCCAACGACACGATTCGTGTGACCGACGGTTCGTGTGCCGCCAGAGCGAGTGCGAGTTGCGCGCCGGCGGAGTGGCCCATGACGACGACTTTTTCGGGATCGACATTATGCTTTTGCGCATTCTGGATGAGGAGCTTGTATGCCGATCGTATGTCTTCGAAAGTTCCGGGCCAAGCTCCGCCTGGATTACCCACGCGGCGATATTCCAGATTGGCAGTGACAAACTGATGGGCAGTCAGCGCGGCACAGAGATGGCCAGCGTGCTCCAGACCATATTGCGCGCGCCAGAAGCCGCCATGGATGTTGATCAACAGCGGATGCGCTTTCGCTTTCGCAACGGGGAGTCGCATATCAATGAATTGATTCGGATCGGACCCGTAGGTGAGGCGAAGATCCGGCGCAGGGGGGTGACGGGAGAGGATGTCCTGGGACATAAGATTTAAAAGGAGCCGGCGCAGAGAGCCACAGCGTAGCACAGTGTTTCATTTGTTTTTCGGTTTGTGGCGGTGGTCAAACAGTTTTATTCGTATCGAAGGGCTTCGATGGGATCAAGGTTGGCCGCTCTGACTGCGGGAACCATTCCGCTGACCACACCGACGATTGCCAGGATCGTGGTGGCTATCACGAGCGTCGTTGGCGATACGATGAGGCGAATGTCAGCTGCCTCGGCGTGTTTGGCAAGCGCGCTATAGAAGGTGATGCGGCCGGCGAAAATGGATACTGCGTACGATAAAAGAATGCCGAGGGCACCTCCCGCCGCGGTGATGACCATAGCTTCTGAAAGGAATTGGAACAGGATGTCGCCGCGCCGCGCCCCGAGGGCTTTCTCCACGCCAATTTCTCGGGTGCGTTGGGTGACGGAGACGAGCATGATGTTCATCAAACCAACGCCGCCAATACCGAGAGTCACGGTTCCGATAAATGCCAAGAGAACCTTCAGCGCCATGGTGATAATGCCGAATTGAGAAAGCTGCTTTTGCGCATCGAAGACAAAAACGGCCCGGTGATCGTCGGGCTTGAAGTTGTGGGCTGTAGCCAGAGTGTCGCGAATGGTCCGGTCCATTTTGTCGTGGTCGAGACCGAGTGAATCGAGCCAGATCCCGTCAAGATAATGGTTGTCTTTGATGACATCCATCGAGTTGTAGGGGATATAGACGACGCGGTTGTTGTCATTGTCACCCTCTTGCATCCGGGGTGCGCCGACGCCAATGATTTCGAAGGTGACACCGTCGATGCGAATGCGCTCGCCGAGTGCCGGCATTCCCGAGAACAACTTGTCCTTTGCTTCCGAAGCAATTACGGCAACAAGCCCGTGTTGCATATTATCGGCGTCATCGAGGAAGCGTCCTTCGGATAGATCTAAATTCCAGATGGACTGAATGGCGGGATCGAGTCCCATAACCGGGAACGTGAACGAGCGGTTGTCGTTCTGGACAGTAGAATCTTTTTGCGCCATGCGGACGACGTGCTTGCAGAGCGGAAGATTGTTGCGCAGGAGTTCTATGTCGTCGTTGGTAAAACGAACCTCGACGCCGGCTTTGTTGCCTCCGGCTTGTTCCGAAGTGCGTCCTGGAAAGACGCCGACGGCAGTGGCCCCAAAGCTCTGAAAGATGACTTCGATCGCCTTGCCAAAGCCGTTTCCGTAGGAGAGCAACAGCACCACCGTGGCAATTCCCCAGGCCATGCCAGCCATAGTGAGCAGGGTACGGCGGAGATCATGCCGCATGGCTGCGTACGCTTGCCTGAGAAGGTCGCTGTGCATACTATTCCTTGCGCAAGGCCTCTACGGGTTCCAGCAGAGCGGCGCGACGAGCCGGGTACAGACCGGCCGCGACACCCGCCACGCCAAGCGAGATTACCGCCAGGGCTGCCGTGGATGCGACTAATTTCGGGGGATCAAATCCATCGCCCAGGCTGACGTTCGCGAGCGCGGCCATCAGCGCAGCGGCGCCGCCGATTCCGATGCCTCCGCTCAGCATCGTCAAAAAAGCTCCTTCGACAAAGAACTGAAACATGATGCTTCCGTTCGTCGCTCCCACGGCCTTACGAAGTCCGATCTCACGAGTGCGGTCGGCAACCGCGACCAGCATGATGTTGATGATTCCAATCGCTCCCAACGCCAGCGTGATCAGCCCTACGCTGCCGAGAAAGAGATTCATCGCGTCAAAGATTTTGCCGATCTGGTCCACGGTCTTAATGGTGTCCCACTCATCGAAAGAGTCAGGATTGCTGGGGTCGAATCCATGATTCCTGGCGATGATTTTGTGCACTTCCTGCTTGGCCGTGTCGTGCAGAGCGCGGGATTTCGGCTGGTAATTGATTTGCGAGATCACATCGAGATCGTTTCCGGCATTTAAAGGCGGAAAGAATTCGTGCATTACGCCGAAAGGGATGTAGTTTTTCAGGTTCTGGGTGTTGTTGTCTCCATGGCCGACGCGCTGCAATGTTCCAATCACCTGAAAGCGGATGCCGTTCAGCAAAATGGTGGTACCGATCGATGGCCGTCCGGAGAATAGCGTTCGCCGGGTTTCGTCGCCCAGCACAATGACTCGGCGTTTCTGCTGCTCGTCCATCTGGTTCAACCAGCGCCCCTGGTTGATCGGCACGTAGCGGATGCTGCTGAATTCCGGCTGTACACCGTTGATCTGTCCGCTTGCCTGGAAATAGTCGCTGACGGCACGGATATCGCTGCGACTAATGACAGGAGTGGCGGCGCTGACGCTGGGGCAGTTGATCAGGATGTCTTGATAATCGCGATAATTCAAATAGTACTGGCGAAGAGCCGTAAAGCTGCCTTGGACGGCTGGAGCGCGGCCGGACCAGATAAACATCACGTTTTCGCCGATTGAATCGAACTGCTTGCGATTGCCGGAGCGGAAGCCCTCGCCAAGGCCGACTAGCAGCAGCAGGGAACCGACTCCCCATGCGATTCCGAACATTGTGAGGAAAGAGCGCATCTTGTGCGCCCAGAGTGTACGCAGGGTCTGAGCGAAGATGTCGAGGACGAGGCGCACAAGCCATTATATCGGCTGTGTACGACGACCGGGCGGCGTCTTCATAGAGCGAAAGTGCCGCGTCCCGAATCCTGGTTCTGGGGCTCAAGTCAGAAATCCATTCCGAATCGTGCGCAGGTTGGATTATTCTCTAGTC
>JASLEQ010000271.1 GCA_030151135.1 Candidatus Sulfotelmatobacter sp.
GGAATCTGCCGGTCTCAAGATAGACAACGATCGCTACAGCTTCGCCTGCGCTTGGGGAGATCACAACGGAAATGGCTTGCCCGATCTTTACGTCGCGAACGATTTTGGGCGCAACAATCTCTATCTCAATAACGGCGACGGAACGTTTACCTCGGCCGCTCATGAGGCCCACGCAGAGGACGTGGGCGCCGGCATGAGCGCTTGCTGGCTCGATTTCAATGGCGACGGCAAGCAGGACATCTACGTCGCAAACATGTGGTCCGCAGCCGGCCTGCGCGTTTCAAATCAGGAGAACTTCCATAAAAATGATCCCGAGGACGTTCGAGCGCTCTATCGCCGGCATGCCCGCGGCAATTCCCTTTATCAAAATCTCGGAGACGGAAAATTCAAAAATGTGGCTGAGGAGGCGAATTGCGAGTTTGGGCGTTGGGCCTGGTCATCCGATTCGTTCGATTTCGATCATGACGGTTTCCCGGACCTGTTTATATCCAACGGCTACGTATCTGGTGCGGAGAGAGCGGACGCTGCCAGTTTTTTTTGGCGACAGGTGGTCGGAAACTCGCCTCGCGATCTTTCTCCCGCTTCCGACTACGAGCATGCGTGGAATGCCATCAACGAGCTCATCCGCTCGGATTATTCATGGAGTGGCTACGAGCGAAATGTTCTCTGCGCCAACAATCAGGATGGCAGTTTTAGCGACCTATCGGGCATATCGGGGCTCGACTTAATCGACGACAGCCGTGCCTTCGCTCTGTCCGACCTCGACCATGACGGGCGGCTGGAAATCCTGTTAAAGAATCGAAATGCCCCGCAGGTGCGATTACTTTGGAATGCGATGAAAAAGATCGGCAACTCCATCTCGTTCCGCTTGCGTGGCACCAAAAGCAATCGAGATGCCATCGGCGCCGCAGTTACGCTCGAAGCACAAGGCTACCATCAAACGAAATACCTTCAGGCGGGATCCGGATTTCTTTCGCAACATACCAAGCAGGTCATTTTCGGCGTCGGAGATACTAAGGAATTACTTCGCGCGACGGTCCGCTGGCCGAGCGGGCTTCTGCAAATTTTCGATCACTTGCCAGTGAACCACAGCATTGAACTAACCGAGGGTTCGACCGATTTCCAGCGCGAAAGTTTCTCGGCGATGGTGGCTCCTTCTACAAGGCCACCGGACACTCGATCCATTGAAACCCTTCCCATCCAGGTAGCGACCTGGCTGTTGCAGCCGCTTGTTGCGCCATCCGTATCGTTGAGCGATACGTCGGGAAAACTGTGGCACCTCGGCGACTCCAGTAGATCTACGCTTTTGCTGTTTTGGGCAAGCGACTCAGACCTGTCACTTCGGCAACTCCGGGAATTGCGAGATCACAAACGATTGGCGACGAAGTTATCTGTCCTCGCTGTCAACGTGGACGATAGTCGCAATAGAGAGAAACTCTTGGCATTCTCGGTTAAGGAACAGCTTTGGTTCCCTGTGCTATCTCCTACGGAAGAGACGGTGGGCATCTACAACATTGTCTACCGGTACTTATTCGATCGACATCGCGACATGGATCTTCCAACTTCATTTCTGCTCGATGAAACCGGAAAGATCGTAAAGGTCTACCGGGGCAGCTTTAAATCAGAAGACATGCTTGCCGACATAGATTCCATTCCGCGCACACCCGAAGAGCGGATGAAGAAGGCTCTTCCCTATTCCGGCACACTCCACCTCGGGGCATTTCAACGCAACGACTTCACCTATGGGGTCGCATTCTTTCAGCGAGGATATCTTGAGGCCGCCGCCGATGCATTCTTGCAAGTAATCGCGGATAAACCGGATGACCCAGAGGCCCACTACAACCTTGGAACCCTCTACCTGCAGCGGAATGATCTAGCCAAAGCGCGCGCGCAACTCGAAAGAACAGTCGAGTTGAAACCGGAACATCCACAGGCCTGGAACAATCTCGGAATGTTAGCGGCAGAAGAAGGTAAAACGGATGAGGCAAGTGAGAACTTCAAGCGCTCCCTTGCGCTTCACCCCGATTATGACGTCGCACTCTTGAATCTCGGAAATATCTATCGTCGACAGCACCAGTTTCCGCAAGCTGAACAGCTACTCAGGCGCGCGCTAGAAATCGCCCCGGACAATCCGGAAGCCAATTACAGTATTGCGATGCTCTATGCCCAAGAGGATCAACCGGAACGGGCGGAACAAAATTTCCAGCGTGCTCTTTCCCTTCGCCCTGGCTACCAGGATGCACTTAACAACTTTGGCGTGCTGCTCGTTCGCGAAAAGCGTTACTCGGATGCTGAAAAAGAATTCCAGTCTTGTATTCAGAACAATCCGAACTTCGATCAGGCCTACCTAAATTTGGCGCGACTCTACCTGGTGTGGAATAACAAGGACAAGGCTAGAGACACTCTTGAAGTTCTATTGCAGAAGCAACCGCAGCACGAAATCGCGCGCCAGATGCTGAAAATGCTACAGTGAGGGCACCAAACTATGCCAGCCTCAGGCTCATCTTTTCCTCTGAGAATGGTCGCCCTTCTCGTCGCAGCCTTCACCCCAGTCTTCTCGTCCGGTCAGGCCGCATCGCCGCACAAAAACGCTTCGGGCGCCCCTGATACCGGAGAACTTGCTCGTGCCGAGTCATTCCTGCAGCAAGGGCAGTTTGCCAAGGCCGAATCAGCGGTACAGCGTTTTCTGCAATCCCACCGCTCCAACATCGATGCCTACAATTTGCTCGGTATTATTTGCAGCAACCAGCAGAATTACGAGTGCGCCCTCAATGCATTTCAGAAAGCGCTGGAGCTCAACCCCGCTTCGGGTCGAACTCACACGAATTTAGGAAACCTCTATGCGTCCTCAGGAAAAGCTGAGTTGGCGGAGAAGGAGTTCCGCAAAACTCTTAAGCTCGCCTCTTCAGATCAGCAGGCGGGCTATAATCTCGCCCTGCTCTTGCTAGCGGAAAACAAGCCTGCGGAGTCAATTCCGTTGCTTCAACACCTCCATCCTTCCACGGTGGAAGCGAAGATGAATCTCGTGCGCGCCTATCTTCGCGCGAAGCGCACTGCGGAGGGTGACGCTCTGGCAAGGCAACTCTCAATTGAAAGCAAGAATGACGTGGAGCGACACTTCACGCTTGGCCTTTTATTGGCTTCCGAGAAGCAGTACAAGATGGCCGAATTTGAACTCGAAAAAGCCGACAGTCTGAAACCAGGGACATTCGATATTCTTTACAATCTTGGCCAGGTCTATCTCAGCACGAGGAATGATTCAAAGGCCGAACTCGTTCTGCACCGGGCCTTGTCCCTCAAACCGGACTCTGCTGACACGATGTATTTGCTTGCCCGAGTGTTCCAGGACGAGTCGCGCCCTGTGGACGCACTCGACCTGCTCGTCCAGGCGCACAAAATCGCGCCTCAGAACACGGATGTCATCTTCCTGCTGGCGCGGGTCAGCATGACACAGAACTTTTATGAAGACGCGATCCCCCTTCTTGAATCCGGAATCAAGATCGCGCCTCAGCGTGTTGATTTGCACGCCGCGCTTGGAGAGAGCTACTTCATGGCGGGCAAGGCCGATCTCGCGATCGATGAATTCAAAACTCTCATCAATCTGGATCCTTCCGCTCGCTCCTATACCTTCATGGGCCTATCGTATCGGCACCTGGGTCGTTTCGACGAGGCACGGAAATATTTCGAGGAAGGTCTTAAGCGCGATCCAAAAAATGTTGCTTGTCTTTTTAACATAGGATTCATTGAAGAACGGCAAGGAGACACATCGGGCGCTGAGGACAATTTCCAGCAGGCGCTGCGGTTGAATCCGAATTTTCCCGAAGCCCTCCTGGAACTCGCGAATCTGCGAACTAAGGACAAGAAGTACAGCGAGGCCGCCGATCTTCTTCGCCGATATGTCAAGGTCAGCCCCAGCCCGGCGCCCGGTTACTACAAACTCGCAATGATCGAGCGAAGCTTGCATCAGATGGACGCGGCCCAGCGTGACCTGCAGGTCTTCCAGACACTCTCCAAGAATGCCTCCACGGGGCCGTACCCATTCCAGCATCTGTTCGATTACCTCGACAATCGCTCGCAGTTGTCAGCCAAGGAGCGCACAACCCTCGACATCACCGAACTGAATGCGCGTATCCAAAAGAACCCCGGGCAGCCTCAGGATTTGTATCTTCTGGCGGAGGGCTATCTGAAGCTCGGCAAACGTGAGGAAGCGCTCGAAACCATCACGCAACTGGATCGGATCAGTTCCGGGGACTATCGAACTCAGACCGGAATCGGGGTATTGTTGGCACAATTCCACCTGTATGAGCCAGCGATTTCGCATTTCAATAATGCGTTGGCTGCAAATCCTGAGTCCGATGAAATTAAGTTCGATCTCGCTGATGCACTCTTCCGGAATAGTTCCTATAAAGAGGCGCTGCAAACCATCCAGACGATTTCAGGCGCCGGCAGAAAAGACGATACATTCCTCTCGTTACTCGGCGATACCTATGCTCACCTTGGTGACAGCGCGAAAAGTATAGAAATTTTTCGGGATGCAATCACTCGTAATCCTGACAACGATCAGTACTACCTGTCCCTCATGATGGTGCAGCTTCGCAGTGGTGATTCCGAAGGCGCCGAGCAAACTCTTAGAAAAGGTCATGACCGGATTCCAGCCTCCGGCAAAATTCAGTGGGGCTTGGGCCTGATCTCAGCCTTGCAAGGCAACACCAAAATTGCGGAAGAGCAGTTGGAACGTGCAGTGGATCTCCTTCCGGAATGGGCGGGCAGCTACTCGACTCTCGGCGTTTTTTATTACCAAACAGGACAGATCGAAAAGGCCCGTGAGGTGCTCAACCGGTTTAAGGGCAGCAGTGCGGCAGGTCTGGACGTGCAGCGCATCGAACAGGTTCTTTCGCAAACACCCGCCACTCCTGCATCTGCAATTCGGCCGCTCACGGCGCAAGCCAAGCAACAGCTATTACAGTTCGCGTTCATCATCGCGGACCGAACACTTTGAGGATAGCGACGAAGCTGCGCTAGAATGCCTTTCAACAGCTTTATTATCGCTCGCATCGGCGCGAAGACCGCGCCATTTTAAGAAATGAGGAACCGGGCGAAGCAAAACGCATGTTCCGATGCCACGTAATCATTGCTGGCCTTTGCCTGTGCTCAAATCTTCTCGCCTATGGCCCGGAAGATTATGCTCAACGTTCAGCAACGCCTACAAGCGCACCGTCGATCCGCGTGCACTACACTGATGTTCGTAAAGAAGCGGGCATCACATTTCAACAGGATTCCACGCAGACGGAAGAAAAGTATTATCTCGAGACCATGGGAACTGGGGTGGCGTGGCTTGACTACGACCAGGACGGGCTGATGGATCTGTTTTTCGTGCAATCGGCCGCCACTGATCTTTACAAACCATCTCAACCGCTGCGTTCGGCGCTCTATCACAATAACGGCGACGGCACTTTTAGTGACGTTACGACGAAGGCCGGCCTCGGTGGCGAAGGACACTATGGCCAAGGCGTAGCTGTCGGTGATTTCGATAACGATGGATATCCGGATATTTACGTCACCGGCTACGGCCGCGCGATTTTGTATCACAACAACGGCGACGGCAGCTTCACCGACGTAACGGCAAAGGCCGGCGTCGCTAATGACGGTGGATGGTCCACAAGCGCTGGATGGTTCGACTACGACAAAGACGGTTGGCTCGATCTCCTCGTCACCGACTACATCGAGTGGAGTCCGAAAAACAACATTTGGTGCGGCGAGCACCGCCCTGGCTATCGCGCTTACTGTCATCCTGGAAATTACAAAGGCCAGCGCATCAAGCTGTACCACAACAATCATGATGGTACTTTTACTGATGTTAGCGATACCTCGGGTGTCGGCAAACCTGAGGCCAAGGGAATGGGCGTTGTTTTAGCCGATTTCAACAATTACGGCTGGCCCGATATCGCCGTCGCCAATGACTCCTGGC
>JASLEQ010000350.1 GCA_030151135.1 Candidatus Sulfotelmatobacter sp.
AAATTGCCGACCTGGCTTCGCGCGTGAGAGCGTTCGTGGTTCCCGAACTCAATCTTGGACAAATGGTGCGCGAGGTGGAACGTGCGGCCGGCGGAAATGCAAAGACATTTGCCGTTCCGCATGCTGGAGGCGGTGTCCACAACCCGGAAGAGATTTTGAAAGCGATCGTGGAGGCAAGCCGATGCTGAACGTGATCGACGATACGGCGAATCCGGTGGAGCAGTTTCTGCGAACGGACCGCATGCCGCACATCTGGTGTCCGGGATGCGGAATTGGCACGACTGTAAATTCTTTCGCGCGCGCCTTGATTGAATCGAAAATCGATTTGGACTCGCTGGCGCTGGTTTCCGGCATTGGCTGCACTGGACGCGTCGCGGGGTACGTGAAGCTCGATTCATTTCACACGACACACGGCCGCGCAATTCCGTTCGCAACCGGGTTGAAGCTGGCGAACCCGAAGCTGAACGTCGTGGTCTACTCCGGCGATGGGGATCTGTCGGCGATCGGCGGCAATCATCTGATCCATGCGGCGCGGCGCAACATCGACTTGAAGGTCATCTGCGTGAACAACCTGATCTATGCGATGACCGGCGGACAGACCGCGCCGACGACTCCAGGCCATGCCACGACCTCGACGAATCCTTACGGGACCTTCGAGCCGGCGTTCAACTTGCCCCACCTGGTTGAGGCGGCAGGCGCAGTGTATGTGGCGCGCTGGACGACCTTCCATGTGCGACAGCTGGCGCGGTCGATTAGCGAGGCATTTGCCAAGAAGGGATTTTCGTTTATTGAAGTGATCTCGCCGTGTCCAACGTTGTATCAGCGGCGCAACAAGATGGGCGATGGACTCGATACGATGAAGTACTACAAAGAAAAGAGCAAGGTGAAGCACGGCGCGCCCACGAGTGAGGTGGGACTGACGTTGAACGGCGAGATCGTGGTGGGGAAATTTGTGGATCGCGACCGGCCTGACTACCAGACGATGATGCGGTCGCAGTACGTGGAATCTCTCGGAGAACGCTACATCGAAGTCACGGGAGATGCGACGCCGGAAATGGAGTGCTCATGCGGGTAACAGAGATTCGTATCGCAGGCTTTGGAGGCCAGGGAGTCATACTGTCGGCGATTGTGCTGGGCAAGGCGGCGTCGATTTACGAGAACGGCTTTGCCACGATGACACAGAATTTTGGGCCGGAAGCGCGCGGGGGCGCTTGCAGCGCGCAACTCGTTATTTCGAACTCTCCGGTGCTTTACCCGTACACGACACAGCCCGACATCATGGTGATCATGTCGCAGGAAGCGTACAACCGCTTTGCGAATGACTTGAAGCCTGGCGGAATGTTGATCATTGAAGAAGACCTGGTGCGCGTGTCCAATCTCAACCGCGATAAACAAATTTACGCGATTCCTGCAACGCGCTTTGCCGAAGAACTTGGAAAGCGCATGGTGCTCAATTCGGTGATGGTGGGATTTTTTACGGCGGTGACGAACTTGCTCAGCGCGGATGCGGTGCGCAAAGCTGTATCGGATTCGGTTCCGCCCAGCTTCCGTGAATTGAACCTCAAAGCTTTTGAAAAGGGGTATCAATACGGTCTGACGACGCAGGCCGGAGCTCCGCCGGAACTGGAAGAAGTTGGCTACGAGAAGGAATAGCGGGGTTGGAGGCGGAATAGCGGGGCAGAGACGCAACTCTGCTGTTTGCTGGTTCATTCCTTCTCTGCAGCAGACTTCAGATTAGCCAGGCCGCTTTCGAAGTGCTTGCCCATCATTTTGTCCATGCTCACGAATACGCCCATCAACTTCATGAAATAAAGATTCTGTCCCTGCCAATTCCAAGTGACAACCGTTCCGTTGCCTGACGGGGCGAGCGAAAAGGCATTCAGGTTATGCGATGCAAACGGCTTCAGGAAGTCGACCTTGACGGCGACATACTCCGAAGGCCTGGACTCAGCGATCAACATCCTTCCTTTCCCCGAGCGGCCGCGGCTGTCCCAGTCGCAGGATGCTCCGACTCCCGTTGTGGGCCCGCCATAGACGCGAGTCACTGTCGGATCTTCGCGTTCCTCCCGATTCCAGTCTTCCCATCGATGCAGATCATTGATCAGGGCAAAGATTTTCTCGCGATGAGCGTTGATGGTGATAGCCCGCTGCACCGATAGCGTGTTCGGCTTGCTGGCAGCGATCAGAAGAATAGCGACTATGAGAATCAAAAGGGCAGCGGCAATTTTGAGGATCATAGAGTTCCTCTACATCTCTGTCGGGCCAGCGCTCCGGTCGAGATTACTTAACGGGAGTCGCCGCGACCCAATAATAGTCGAGATTTTGTGGCGCGTAGTGGCCGAGCAAGGAAACATGGCGTCCAGCGGTCTGCTTGGCTACATTGTCCATCCAGGTAGCGGGTGCGACCAGCAAGTGCTCTCCGGCCGGAATATCCCCTGCCTCATAGCGCGCGACCACCTGGTTCCGGTAAAAAGCCAAGCCGTACTCGATTTCACGCGATGCTCCGAAGACCGCTATTGGCAGCCGGTGGGTTTCCAGGCTCGCGAGTTCGATGGATAGCGGGCGAGCCGAAAGCTTTTGATCGACGGCCACTGTTCCCATCTTGAGAACGGCCGCAACCGTGATGACCACAGAAATCAGCGTGACGAAACGAAGCATGCGCAGACCCGTTCGAAACAGCGTCAGCGCGATGCCGACGAAAAAGACGGCCGTCACTGCCGACGCGAAAAGTAGTGGGCGTCCCAGAGGCATACGACGTTGGGCAACAAGGTAGCCGATCAGGATAGCGGGAAGGATCGGAGCGGCCGCGATGAAGGCATGACAGAGTGCCAGCCATTTTGAAGTCGATGTGTTTACCTCAAAGTGCTGCCGCAGGTATTCCCCGAGAAGTATCGCGCCGGCGGGGATGGCGGGAAGAATGTAGCCGGGCAGCTTCGACTGCGAAAGGGAAAAGAACACGATCGGGACAAACAGCCAGCAGCAGAGGAACACGCGAAACTGCAGTTCGAGGTCGGACTCGCGAGCACTCGTGGTTCGTTCACTCCACCAGGTTCGCAGGGATTCGACCAAAGCCGCGCAAACGAATACGATCCACGGAATCAGTGCCAGCACCGCGACTGGAAGGTAGTACCAGAAGGGTTCCGGATGATGGTAGAGATTACTCGAGAAACGCGCGAGGTTGTGCTCAAGAATGAATTCGTGAAAGAACTCGGGGTTGGCCAGCTGCACGGCGAGATACCAGGGAAGCGAGATGAGAAGAAACAAAACGATTCCGGGAATCCATAGTGATTGCAGGATCAACCGCCAGTCGCGGAATGCAGCGGCGAAGGCGGCGATAACGATCGCGGCAAGAAATGGCGCTACCGGGCCCTTGGCGAGCATTCCAAAAGCCATGAAGGCGTAGAAGGCGGCGAGATAGATTTTGCGACCGCTCTCGCGCCAAGCCCACCATGCCAACATTCCGATTCCGAAGGCCGCGGTGAGAGGCATGTCCATTGAAGCGGCGCGAGCATAGCCGATAATTCCCGCACAGGATGCAGCGATCAGGGCCGCATCGACTTCGACTCCTCGACGTAATTTTCGAAAGAAGAGATAGATCGCGATGATTAAGAGCGTTGCATCGAATGCTGAGGGAATGCGCGCCGCCGTATCACTGACACCAACGATGGAATAGATGATCATTGCCTGCCAGTAATACAGCGGAGGTTTCTCGAGCCAAGGGTGGCCGCCGAGGACGGGCGTGACCCAATCATGACGATCGAGCATTTCGCGGGCGACCTGCGCATAGCGGGGCTCGTCGGCTCCAATGAGGCCGAATTGCCCGAGTCCGTAAAAGAAAAGGAAGGCGCAGAAACCGGCAAGCAGCAGGATGTCGGTGCGCGTGCGGTTCGTCATGAGGGGATTTTAGATTGCAGATCCGAGGTTGCAGATTGAAATTCGACGATTGCAGAAACGTTGTTCCGTCCGCAAGCTGCAATCCTCAATCCAAAATCCCTTGCCTGCAATTTCTATTGCACCGACGGGCCGCGGCCTACCTGGAAAATGACCGCGCGCACGGCGTCGGCCAATGGGCCGTCCACCGAGCAACCGCTGGCGCACTCATGGCCGCCGCCACCAAAGTTTTCGGCGACGCGAGCGACATCAACCTTGCCTTTGCTCCGCAGGCTAACCCGATAGCGGCCGTCCGGCATCTCCCGGAAGAATGCGGCGACTTCGACTCCGCCGATCGAGAGAACATAGTTGACGAGGCCTTCGCAATCTTCTTCGAGCGCGCCACAACGTTCCATTTGTTTGCGCGTCACCCAGCAATAGCCAATATGGCCTTCGCGATGCAGGTTCCGCAGCGCTTCGCCGAGGAGCCTAAGTTTGGCCTCGGAATGCGCGAAATAGATTCCCCGGGCACAATGGGCCGGATCGGCGCCGGCGAGGGTAAGTTCCCGGGCGAGCGCGAAAGTGTTCTCGTTCGTGCCCTGGAACATGAAAGAGCCGGTATCGGTCATCAAAGCGGTGTAAAGACAGGTTGCAATTTCCGGCGAAAATTTCACGCCTGCTTCGCGAGTCAGGCGGAAAATCATTTCTGCCGTAGCCACCGCGTGGGGATCAATCCAATTCACGTGTGCGAAAGGACGCCCGCTGACGTGATGGTCGATGCTAATGAGGAAGCGATCTTCGAGTCCCTGCAGCCGCGTCCGGTGGATGCTGTCGCATTCCAGGATAATGGCAGCTTCGTAGCTGCCCATGACTCGGTCGGACTGGACGACCTGGTCTGCGAACGGAAGCGAGCGATAGATGCGGGGGACGCCATCATGCAGCACGACGTCGGCCTGCTTTCCCATGGAGCGGAGCGCCAGGCAGAAAGCCAGAGCGGAACCGACGGCGTCACCGTCGGGCCGGGCATGCGAGGTCAGCACGAAGCGCTCGTGCTGGGCGATGTGCCGGAGGACATCATCGAGATGGTCGCTATGCCTGGTTTGCACTGGCATCCTTGCGCTGCTTGTTTCTTTTCCTTGCCCGCTGCAGCAACTGTTCAACTCGCGCCTTGTCCTGCTCTCCGCGATCGAGTCGGAAAATCAATTCCGGGGCGCGGCGAATGCGCAACCGCTCTACCAGCTCGTGGCGGATATATTCACGAGCGGCTTCAAGGCCTTCGATGCTACGGTCAGCCTCGGCATCGTCACCCTCGACATTGACCCAGACTTCCGCGGAGCGTCCGTCGTCAGCAACATGCACCGCAGTCACACTCACCAGGCCTATCCGAGGATCCGCCAGCTCGCCCTCTACCAGCGTTTCGATTTCCTCGCGTAAAGCCTCGCCCACGCGACCACGATGATGCTTGAGCCCGCGCTTCTCCAACACTGCACCTCAGGTAAAACGGTTGAGAATATCAGAAAAAGGGTTGCACGTGTTGCACCGGCCTGCCGCCATTGTGCACCGGGGCGGGCAAGGCTTTATAAGTACGGAAGTAACAGCAGGTTAGCGATCTTCAACAGGCGCCAGAGTGATCCGGCATTCAAAAGTATTCGATGAACGTGTCGGCCAGTTCGGCGCCGTGATTGTTTGCGATCCGGGCGGCGGCGCGCTCCACATTTCTCATCAGGCCGTCCAGGTAAACGCGGGAATGCGAAATGCTGACCACGCCGATGGTGGCACGATTCCAGAGCTCTGCCGCGTCGAGTTCAGCGACAGACACGTTAAAACTCGTTCGCAGGCGATCTTTGAGACTACGAACAACTTGTCGGCGATCCTTTAGAGATTGAGCGGCTTCGATATAGAGTTCGAGCGTGAGGAACGCGATAGGCATAAAAGGCGAGTGGTCAGCGGCCGGTGATCAGGAAGGCCTGACCACAAATCACTGACCACTGACCACAATTACGCAATCACTTCGGCCGCGACGCGGGTTGTCGTGAAGGCCTCAATCACATCGCCGGCTTTGATGTCGCCGTAATTCGCGATCGAGATACCGCACTCCATGCCGTTGGTGACCTCTTTGGCATCGTCCTTGAAGCGGCGCAGCGATCCGATCTTGCCTTTGAAGACGACCACGTTATCTCGCAGCAGGCGAACTTCGGCGTCCCGCTTGATGGCGCCATCGCTCACGCGACAACCGGCAACCGTGCCAACTTTCGGAATGCGGAAGGTTTCGAGAACTTCGGCGCGTCCCTGATAGGTCTCTTTGAACGTTGGTTCAAGAAGACCGCTCATGGCGCGCTTGATCTCATCTTGCAGCTCGTAAATGATCGAGTGCAGGCGGATATCGACTTCTTCCTGCTCCGCCAATTCCTGCGCTTTGCGCTCTGGGCGAACGTTGAAGCCGATGATGATCGCATTCGAAGCCGATGCGAGCAGCACGTCGGTTTCGGTAATGGCGCCGACGCCAGATCGCAACAGCTTCAGGCGAACCTTGTCGTTCGAAAGTTTCGAGAGCAAGTCGCTGAGCACTTCGACAGAGCCCTGTACATCCCCTTTGAGGATGATGTTGAGTTCCTTGGTGCCAGCGGTCTTGATTTGCTCCGCCAGTCCCTCAAGCGACACCCGCGAACTCTTGGCCAATTGGGCTTCGCGGGCTTTCTGTTCGCGGTATTCCGAGATGCCGCGGGCCTTGTCGCGATCGGCGACAACCACGAATTGATCGCCGGCCTGCGGCAAGCCTTCTAGTCCGATGATTTCGACAGGTGTCGAAGGCGGAGCTGAATCAAGCGCGGCTCCGCGGTCGTCGAACATGGCGCGTACTTTTCCGAACATGTTGCCGACGACGAAGTTGTCGCTGGCATTGAGCGTACCGTTTTGTACGAGCACGGTGGCGACCGGTCCGCGACCGCGATCAAGTTTCGCTTCGAGAACAACACCGGTTGCGGCGCGTTCAGGCGTGGCTTTGAGTTCCGCCAAGTCTGCAACGAGGCAGATCATTTCCAGAAGCAGGTTGAGATTCGTTTTCTGCTTTGCGGAAACATCGACGAAAACGGTCTTGCCTCCCCAATCTTCGGGAACGAGGCCGCGATCGGCCAACTGCTTCTTGACGCGATCCGGTAGAGCGTCGGGCTTATCGATTTTGTTGACCGCGACGATGATGGGCACTTCAGCCGCGTGAGCGTGATCGATGGCTTCGAGCGTCTGGGGCATGACACCGTCGTCAGCCGCGACGACCAGAACGACGATATCGGTCGCCTTGGCGCCGCGCGAACGCATGCGCGTGAAAGCTTCGTGACCGGGCGTGTCGAGGAACACGATCTCGCGCCCAAATGCCGGGGATTCCGGGTCACTGATGCGTACTTTGTAGGCGCCGATGTGCTGGGTGATGCCGCCTGCTTCCCCACCGGCGACATTGGTGGCGCGAATCGAGTCGAGCAGCGTTGTTTTGCCGTGATCGACGTGACCCATGATGGTGACAACCGGCGGACGCGGCGTGGCTTCGGTGGCGGATTCTTCGCCAGAGCCCGCGGCGGCGTCGATGTCTTTGGCAGCTTGCTCCTCGAAGCTGATCACATTCGTCTCGGCTCCGAAGAAACGCGCCATCTCGCTGGCGAGTTCGGCGTCGAGGGTCTGATTGATGGTGGCAAAGACGCCACGAGAAAGAAGACGCGAGATCAGATCCTTGGCTCGAATGTCGAGTTTTTCAGCGAGATCCTTTACGCTGATCCCCTCAGTGATGGTGATATTCCGCGTAATGGGCGCAGGTTCGTTCGACACCACCATGCGCGGTGGCGGGACGTAACCCTTCATCGGTCCTTCTTTTACGCCGCGCGGCACATAACGCTGTCCAGGACGGCGGGCGGGCGCTCCAGGACGGCTGCCGGGGCGAACCGGTCCGGGAGGCGGGAGCCCTGGTCCGACTCCAATTGGACGAGGCCCGGTGGGAGCGGTCCGAGTGGGATGCATGGGACGCCGTTCGCCGGGACGTAGCGGAGGACGCGGGGCACCCACACCTCCAGGTGCACCCTGCGGACGACGCTGGAAAATCGGTTGACCTGGAACCGGACGCCCGGGAGCGGGACGCATTCCAGGAGCTCCGGCTTGCGCAGTCGGGGCCGGAGCAACCGGGCGCGGCGGCGGAGCTTTATACACAGGCCGCGGCCCAGTCTGCGGGACAATCATGCGTGGCGCCGGAGGCTGCGGAGCGGCCGGAACGACAGGACGCGGCGTGCTCGGGGGAGCGGAGGCTACCGGCTGCGCCGAAGGTGAGATCGAGGCTGCGGGCGGCGCCGGAGGAGCAACAACGGCGGCAGCAGGCGGCGGTGGCGGCACCACTGCCGGACGCGGCAGCGCTGCGGCTGCAGGAGCAGCCGGAGGTGCCGGCGGGGCTGCGGGTTTCTCCGCTGCAGGCGTAACGATTGCAGGACGCTGCACTGGAGCCGGCGGAACTGGCGCGACGACTGGAGACGGAGGAGCCGCGGGCGGCGCCGGCGCAGCAGGCTTCGCTGCTATCGGCATTGCCGGTGGCTTCGGCGCAACCGGAGGCACAGCTGGACGCGGCGGTGGCGGCGCGACCGCAGCTTCCTTCTTCTGGGTGATCGCCTTTAGCACATCACCGGGACGGGAGATGTGCGACAAATCAATCTTGGTTCTGATTTCTTCTTCGCCGCGAAATGGACGGGCGCTGCGCGCAGAAGGACTCTGCGCGTCG
>JASLEQ010000409.1 GCA_030151135.1 Candidatus Sulfotelmatobacter sp.
CAAAAAATTTCGTTGCTCTTTGGAAGCAACAATCTCACAGTCGCTTAGATCTCACGGACATCCGAACACATCTCGCTCCTCCGCTCGGGGGACTGGTGACGATGGCGCCCGTAGCGGCGCTCCCATGGAACATTGCCAAGCCATTATGGCTTTCACTTTTGTTATTGTCGTTTGGAGCGACTGTCTGGTCGCTCGCACGATTGGTGGGCCGACAGTGGAACGATTCAGTGACCATGATTTTTGTCGCTGCATGTCTGGGGTTTGCTCCATTTCACACTGGGGTCGCCAATGGGAACACTACCGTCCTTGTCATCGGCCTTTGTGCATTGGCGTTGTGGTGGGCTAGCAGCGATAATGATCTGGCCGCTGGAATCGCATTCGGGTTCGCTTGCAGCCTTAAGCCCCAGATTGGGGCCTTCCTGGTCCTTTACTATCTGCTAGGCCGACGTTGGCGCCTGTGCACTATCGCGGTCGGATGGACCGTTGCCCTGAACCTGATTGCCACTCTGTACTTGCGGCTGCGAGGAGTTTCGTGGTTCCACGACTACGTCAACAACGCCCGTGGGTTCGTAACGAACAATAACATCGATAGCTTCACCTCGGAAAATCCCGGACGGTTCTCCCTCATAAATCTGCAGGTTCCCTTCTTCAGTATCACGGGCAGGTCAGGCTCGGCAAATCTGCTGGCATTCGCAATCACAGCCATTCTCGTTTGTGCTTGGGCGTTTTGGATTCTCCGAAAGAGTCGAATACCAGGCCTGCTATCCCTCGGAACAGTATCGGCGATCACGCTATTGCCCGTGTACCACCGGTTCTATGACGCAGGGCTATTAGCGATACCGCTTCTTTGGTGCATCGAGCATGTCACAGATGAATCGAAGGGCATCGCACGATGGGGGCTTTTGCTTATAGTTCCTTTCTTCTTCCCCGGATCCGCGGTTCTGGAACGAATATCATCGAATGGCAGCCTTCCCGATTTCATCGCGAACTCCCCACTGTGGACCACTGTCATTTTGCCTCACGAGAATTGGAGCATTCTCCTGTTGTGCCTAGTCTTGCTTTTCGGAATGCGAAATTACGCAGCGCCACCGAATGATTATCCGGCGAGCAGCAACGTGCACTAATCCGGTCATCTGCCGCGCCTCTGGACTACCAGGCGCTCGCATAGTCCCAGGATTTTCTCAACATGAGTTTTCCATGAGAACAGATGAGATCGCTGCGTGGCAGACAATGCCATGCGGCTCATTTGTTCGGGGGAGCCTACGATTTTTGAGATGCAGCCAGCCAACGCTGCGGGAGAAAAGCGATCAAAGTAAACGGCAGCGTCCCCGCAAACTTCACGATGGACGGGGATGTCGGAAGCGATAACCGGAACCCCACTGCTCATCGCCTCCACGAGGGGATGCGCGAATGTCTCTGTATAGGCAGGCGTGACATACAGGTCGGCGTATTGGTAAATCTGATGCAATTCCTCATAAGCAATCGTTCCCAGTTGGACGACCATTTCTGAAACGTTAAGAGCCTTGATCAGTCGCAGGACTGAGTCCGGCCGATAGGGTCCGGGATTCTCGCCAGCGGCCAACTTACTTGTGAGCAAAAGCCTGACCTCGCGATTCGGAAGCGTGTCGCGCAGGATCGGCAGAGCACGAATCAAGGTCTCGAAATTTCGGTAATAGTTGTAATGACTGACAAACAGAAGCCGAAGCGTTCCTTCGGTCGACTTCAGTTTTGCACTCACCTCATCGGGAAGAGGCCTGGTACCCCGTGTAAATTCCTGACGATCGAACCCATGATGGATCGAGATCACTTCGGCGGCTGTCCAGCGTCTGAGTTCAGCGGCAAAAGATTCGCTCGGCGCAACCGTCACATCGGCCCACTGAATTGATTTCTTAGCGAGAAGGGATCGCAGGTATGTATCTGCGAGCATTCCAAACTCATGCCGGCGGCGAAGGTCATGGAAATAATCGTGCGATGTATAAATCGAGTTGCGCGAGAGCAAGACCTGTGGAACCGGTGACCTTCTTGTGGCAAAGTTTCCGGTCGAAAGAAGCACGTCAGCCCCAGAATGGCTAATCAATTGAGGCAGTGTTGATTGTTCGTACAGGAAGCGTCGAGCGGCGGACAAATTCAATTCAATAAACTTGCTATCTGCCGAATGTCCGAATTCTTTCCGGAGCCCAGAAGGCAGCACCACCGTGATCTTGGCTGGGGAGGCCGCAAGCCGCGGGATTACATTCCGAACATAGGTAAGGCCTCCGCCTGCGCTAGCCGCGAGCGCGTTGACGAAGAGATGCATCATGCGACTCGCCGCGGCTGGCGGCTTGGATCGACGTTCGTAGCCGACGTCTGCGAAACGGACACGGGTTGACCGAGGAGGTCTGTGAGCTGCGCAGAGTGAACCTTCATAGATTCCGGACCGCGGCGTCGACCGATGTAGCCCACACTTCCGGCGAGTATCCGAGGATCTGGGCAGCGCTGTTAGCCTCCATCTGTTGCCGAAGGTTCACGTCCTGCCCCAAGCGAGTCATCGCGGAACTTAAGCCATCGATGTCCCCGGCTTTTACGCTGAGACCATTCCAATTTTCGCGAACGAGGTCCGCCGCACATCCTGCGGCATTGCTGACGATAACGGGCAAGCCACACGCCATGGCCTCGTTCACGACCATTCCCCAAGTATCGGTGTAGGTCGGCAACACAAATGTTTCTGCGAGTCCGTAGAACGCGCCCAATTCATCGCGTTGCACAAAATCCACAACACGAATGGAACCTCCGGTGATTTCGGAAGCCTTCTGCTGCAATTCGCATTTGCAAGGTCCGTCCCCAACAAACACTAGCCCGATCTGCGAGCGCAAGTCATGACTGATGCGTTGATAGGCGGTCAATAAATCGAAAATACCTTTTTCGCGGACCAAGCGTCCCACAAAAAGATAGTATCGGCTGGGAAGGCCTAACGCATTCCGGAGCTCGCCCGCTTTCTTCCGAGCAACATCAGCCGCTACGCCGAAAAGGCAATTATCTACAGCATTCGGCGCAATAGATATTCGATCCTCCGGGATATTGAGCTTACTCAAATATTCACCCGCTGATTGCCCTGGAACCACGAATCTGTCGCAGCGTCGCAAGAATTGGCGCTTGAGAAATTCGGTCACCAGAAACCCACGGCGTTGGTCTTGCTGGTTGCTTTCCGACCACAACAGGAAAGGGACAGCATGTTTGCGAGCCCAACCAAGCGCCACCCAAGATGCCAAGTAGCTGTATCCGCCGCAGAGGATTACATCTGGCTTGACTTGCGCGAGCGCACTTGCGACGCCGACGTTCAGAAGCGCATTGTAGCGACCGAGGCGCTTTCGCCACGAACGAAGAACCTGAAATGAAAATCGAATCTCCTCTTTGTAAACACGCCATTTGCGCAGGTTCGGATCATTTTCTCCCAGAAAGATAACGTGCAGATTTAAGTCGGGATGCTGCGCAAGTGCATTGAACAATGGAATGCGATACGGCGAAATAATCTCGGTGATGATGATGAGGCGGCGCTTCATCCAGCGCACTCTCGGTAAATGCGAGCGAGATGTTCTGCTTGCTGGGCCAAGATGAACCGGTCAAGGATGGTGTCCCTGGCGGCAGCGCCGACGTTATTCCTTCCTTGCGGATCGCGAAGCATCATGGCTAATAACAAGGACAGTTCTTTCACATTGCCGGCGCCGACCAGGAAGCCATTCTCTCCATGTCGGATGATCTCGGCGATCCCTTGGCCGCGGCAACCTACAGCCGGTTTTGCAGTAGACATCGCTTCTAGATAAACGCATCCCAACCCCTCGTAACTGCTGGGAAGCGCGAAGAGAACGCAGCGCCGCATTGCATCCGCAACCTCCCGCCGGGAGCGGCGTCCCAGCAAGGTCACTTGCTGAGTGAGATTAAGGTCCTGGATAACCTGCTGCAGGTGTGCGAGCTCTGGGCCTTCTCCGATTATTTCCAAAGCCAGGTTTGGAAACTCTGGAGCGATGTCGCCGATAGCACGGATGAGGACTTCGTGCCCTTTGCTGGGTAGCAGATTACCGACACTCAGTACGGTCGTTTTCTGAGACGCTGCCACGCTTCCAGGCGAGAAGAGTTCCGCGTCGACACCGTTATAAACGACCGATGTTCGACAGGCAGCAGGCATTCCTTCCAGAACTCGCTCGCGCACTGCTTCGCTTACACATAGGACCCTCTTCGACCGCTGATAAACAAGCCTGGAGATCCGCCTGCACCATCGGCCCACCCTGCCATTGATTTGCCCTGTCGAAAAAACGTCAAGACCGTGGACCGAAACAACGTAGGGAAACCCGAGTTCGGCATTCAACAGCATTGCCACGTGTCCGGCAGGCAAAGGAGCATGAGCATGGATTAAATCAATCGGCTGCCGACTGTTCAAGTCGCGAATTCTGCCGAGGATCCGCGCAAATGCAAAGAAGCCGGCGCTTGGTAAACCGAAATTAGTCGGCAACGACACGTAACGCAACCATTCGGCTGCGTGGCCAGACTCGGCTGCTCGCAATTGTTTGCGATAGAACGGTTGTAATGCGAAGACGGTGCTGATCACTTTGCTATCCGACAGAGCACGCAGCGGTTCTGCAACGAAGCATCCAGCCCCATCGTCGGACTCGTTGGGATAGAAAGGAGTAAGTGTGAGAACATGAAGCGCGCGTTTTTCTGTGCGCCCTGTCTTGTCCGCAACGGTCACGGTCGGACCCCAGCGCGTGATGCTTCGCGCGTGAAGACCTCTTCCCATTGCCGGGTTATCAGATTCCAATCGAACATTAGACTGAGCCGCCGTGAAGCCTCTCCCATAGTTTGACGCACTTCGAAATTACGTAGAAGTATTTCAAGGTAATTCAAGAGTTCATCATCGCTTCGCGCCAAGTAGCCGGTCTCGCCATGCACCACAGTCTGAGGGTCGTAGTCGTTTCGAGCCAGAACTGGTAAACCGCAGGCCGCGGCCTCAAGAATCACCTTAGGAGAGCCTTCCCATCGCGAGGGAAAGAGGAAAATGTCCGCTCGACGATATTGCTCTCGCAAGCCCGCACCGAAAAGTCCGCCGGTTAGTTCGCAATTTTGCAGTCGCAATTCATGCACATGCCTTTGCAGATTGGATGCTTGAGGACCATCTCCGACAATCACGAAGTCGGCCTGGGGATATCGTGCGGCAGCATCCACTAACAACTGAGGGCCTTTGAATAACCGCAAAGATCCCACGAAAAGCACACGTGGCCTCCCGTTGGCCGGCCGGTCCGCCACGGGTGAAAAAAATCTCGAATCGACGCCAGTCGGGATGATGGCGCTGCACAATCCGTAATGATTTTTCAAGCTAGCCTGAACCGACGGAGAGTTGCTCACCAAGATGTCACTGCGGAGAACGGTCTGCTTCCATAACCGAACCTGCTCTTCTTTGATGGTCTCGTCCTGTGGAGCATCGCATTGAGATTCGACAGATCCGATTACGACTTTCCGGTCCAACCATTTTCGCCGGAATCGAAGATACATTTTCGAGGAGGGTGAGGGCTTTATGTAAAAAAGGATGTCCTGTCGTCCGAAGACAAACTCCTTGAGGATGGTGGGGGTTTGCCGCCGTTCCGTTAATCGGATGAGCGCGGTTTGTGGGCGCGCCGCTAAAGCGGGATGAGGCGTTCCGCAGCAAAACATTGTTACGTGAAATCGCTCTGGATCGAGGCGTGCGATGATGTCCCGAGCATTGGTCATCTGCGAATTGGATTCATTCGCATCCGCAAAGCTGTCCACGAGCAGGCGAATTGGTCTCATCCGTTATATGCGAAGATCAACATGGACCTGCAGGTCGTCATCGCTGGGCTCTTCGGAATAAGCTACAGTCTCGTCGCTGCTTTTGGAAGCCCGGGTAATTCTAGTTGTATGTCCCGCAAGACTGCGCGGAGGCGTAACCTCTGATCGTTCATCTTACTCGAGCGCATATGTTCGTTGGCAATCTCCAGCATCCGCCGGCGGGTCGCCTTTTCGGCGCCTGGTGAAAGCGCTTGTCTTTCGCCTGCTGCGGATTCAAGATCATAAAGAGACTCAGTTCCATCCTCAAAATGCATTACCAGCTTGAATCGACGTCCCCGTATCGACAAGATTTTCTGGCCATTCCGATTTTGTCGGTGAAACGGGTTGGTACAGCCCTGCACACATTCGGAAATTGCGACTTCATCCACGTCTCCCCCGGAGTGCAATCTGTTCAGCTGACTTTTACCTTTGAACTGAGTCGAGGCAGGTACCTCTAAAGAATCTAAAAGTGTTGGAGCAAGATGAATGAGGCTGAAAGGCGCCATGCCCTGCTCGCGCTTCGTTTCTCCGGGGATTCTTACCAGAAGTGGCACACGAATCAATTC
>JASLEQ010000466.1 GCA_030151135.1 Candidatus Sulfotelmatobacter sp.
GTCACATTATCGTCGAGGATTTCTGGACCCCGTTCGACATCGAGGCACGCTATGCCTCCAATCGGGGCTCCATCTACGGCGTGGTGTGCGATCGCCGCAGCAACTTCGCATTCAAAGCGCCGAAGCAGAGCCAGCAATTCCGCAATCTGTTCTTCGTCGGCGGAAGTGTCAATCCCGGCGGAGGTATGCCGATGGTCACGCTCAGCGGGCAACACGTAGCGCGGATGATCGTCGAACAAGCGGGAAGAGTGAAGACATGATCGCGCCGGCTCTCCTCTGCGCTCTCGGCCTGCCGGCCGGGTTCTCGCTGATCCGGCGCGTTCCCCTCTGTCCGCCCGCGAAGCCGCATCCTGCGCCAAACCTTTCCATCATCATCCCTGCGCGCAATGAGGAGCAGAATCTACCGCGCCTTCTTATGTCTATTGCTGTCTCAACCATGCGATCCGCTGAGGTTCTCGTGGTTGATGATAGCTCGACCGACAACACCGCCGCAGTTGCAAAAGACCGGGGCGCCTCTGTGCTGACCTCGGCATCGCTGCCGCCGGGATGGACCGGAAAATCCTGGGCGTGTCACCAAGCCGCCCTTCATGCCAGCGGTGACCTTCTGCTTTTCCTTGATGCCGATACCTATTTCACGGCCGGTGGACTCGAACGTCTCATAGCCTGCTGGATGCGCGAGCAGGATCGACGACTCGTTCTTTCTCTGCTGCCGTATCACGAGATGGCGGCTCCTTATGAAGAGCTCTCACTCATGTTCAATGTGCTCATGGCCGCAGGTGCGGGCGGATTTGGTCTCGCAGCGCCACACCGCCTCTTCGGCCAGTCGCTGCTCATTGCTAAGGAAACTTATTTTGCCGCTGGCGGACACGCGGCTGTCCGCGGCATCGTCCTCGAAAATCTCTGCTTCGCCGAGATGCTCCGGCGTTCGGGCGCTCGCATGCTCTGCTTCGGAGGGAGGGGCACCCTTCAAATGCGTATGTTCCCCGAAGGCTTTCGTCAGATGTCCGACAGCTGGGCCAAAGCCTTCATCCAAGGAGCCGCGGACTCTGGCGGTTGGGTTCTAGTCTCTGCCATCGCGTGGATCTCCGCACTTTGGTCCACTGCTTTGCTCCTGATCGCTCCGCGCGACTATGGCCGTCCCGCCCTCGCTGCAGTTTACTTACTGCTCGGCCTGCAACTGGCGTGGCTCGCCCGTCAGCTTGGCAGCTATCGTTTTGTCATCTGTCTGCTCTATCCGCTGCCGCTTGTGTACTACACCTTGATCTTCGGCCGATCGGCCATACGGCGCGGTCTCGGCCGCAAGACCGTCTGGCGAGGCCGTGAAGTATGACTTTGCTGCTATGGGCGGCAAACCTTCTCGGCTGGCCCATTATTCACGTCTCCATTGCCTCTGCCGCGCTGCGGCTGCCGCAGAAAGTTTTCGCGCGTGATTGCTGGTTGACTGCACCGCGCTGCTGGGAGCGGGACGGGCGTTTTTACCGCGAGTGGTTCGCTATCCGGAACTGGAAACGCTGGCTCCCCGACGGTGCACCTTGGCTCGGAGGTTTCGCCAAGAAGAAACTCCTTACGCGCGACGCGGTATATCTCGCGCAATTCCTCATCGAAACGCGCCGCGCCGAAACCGCGCATTGGTGCATGCTTGCCTGCTTCCCCATCTTTCTTTTGTGGAATCCGCCGTGGGCATGCTGGGTGATGGGTCTCTACGCGCTCGCAGTTAACCTGCCCTGCGTCCTCGTGCAGCGCTACAACCGGCTTGTTCTTAGTCGCATGACACGAACTCGTCGCCGCGTTCTGGCCAATCCATGACTCCAACCGCAGACGTGCCCGATCAGTCGCCTCGGAAGCGTCGTTACCTGGTCCATCTTTTCTGCGCTCACGATGAACGGAACAACGCGTGCCGCTATGTAGCCCGAATCCAGGTATGGGCTGCACGTATCAGCGTCCGCGCAGAAACCCGGGAGCGTGTCTTTAGCGATGAATATGAACTCATCGAGATCATCAACCCGTTGCTCCCTCGCGGCTCCGACGTTCGAGACGTGCTCGACCACATCGAAGGTCCGGAAGGGTTTATCTATCTTCTTCATCTCGACTTCGAGGAAGCGGCGCGTCTCGGCTGGCGCATGTAATGGAGTTCGTGTGAGCAGAAATTCTCAGGCGAGTTGTGTCGATCAAAGTTCTTGCTCTCTGGTCGTAGTCAGTGGTCTTGCATCGCGCAATACCTCGGTTGATTAGGCTAGCCAACTTCCTAAGATCAGGAAGGCAACGCTCTTCGTGATAGAAGCCTTAATTTAAACGGGGTTACCATGCCGCGTCATCCTGTCGCAAAGTTCAGCATGAAGACCGGGGAACGGACACGAATCCGGGCCAGAAATTTATGTCGCGGCAGACCTTAGTCACTCGCCTAGGCGCGGGCATCACCGGCGCCCGCCGCCGCAACAGCAGGCTGGATTCCGGTCGGCCATGCCGGGCACGTCCAACTTGCTTAACAGCGAAGAAATGCTGCGATCAATCTAAATGCTGGTCGAAGCTCACGAAACGTATCTTTCACTCACGCGTCTAGCGTCCGACGCGCTATGAAGCTTGCTTCCCTAGAGTCACGTTAACGCATCGATCTGGACGAGAACCGTTGGCACTTATGGCTGCTTCGGTCCCACGGGCCATGGAGACACCCTATCCCCGTGGTCCTCCACCAGCCTGCGCAGGCTTTCGAGGAGATGGTGATCGTCATTCGTTAGGAGAATGCGTAGGCCGGGTTCTCGAGATGCGGTGACGCGAGTTGCTGGGTTGGGAGCGATTGCCGGCGTGCCAAGTTCATGCCGTGCCATTATGGCATACTATATTTGCCATAATGGCAGGAATGAGGTATGCTTCCGTTATGGCTGTTCTTGCGAAAACAAAAGCGACCTCCTATGAGCGGCGACCCGCGACGTCGCGCCACGCCAAGTTCGGCAGCCGTGGGTCGAGTCTTGGAATCCGCAATGCCGGAACACCGGAGTTGATCGAGCAGTTGGAAGCGGGGTTTCCTTTCGATGCTCTGCGGAAGTTCGAGGCTAATTCCGGGGTGGCGTCGGCCGAGTTGGTATCGATTCTCGGCATTCCGGAACGGACCCTGGCACGTCGCAGGACGGCCGGCAGGTTCGCGCCCGAGGAATCCGAACGCCTATTCCGGATTTCGAGCGTCTTCGAGAAGGCTGTCGAGCTGTTCGATGATGATGTCGCTTCCGCAGTCCAATGGCTTACGACTCCGAAGAAAGCTCTGGGCGGCGGGATACCTCTCAGATATGCAAGAACCGAGCCGGGCGCTCGCGAGGTCGAAAACCTTATTGGCCGCCTCGAATACGGCGTCTTCTCCTGATGAAGGCCTGGCGGATAACCAAGCCAAGGCACGCCAGGACAGCACTCAGCGGAGAGGGAGCGCGCCTTTACGGCGGCCGCTGGAACAGCCCTGGAGTT
>JASLEQ010000504.1 GCA_030151135.1 Candidatus Sulfotelmatobacter sp.
ATGAAAGCCTCGATTTCGTCCTTGCGCAAACTGTGCTTTTGAAGCAATGCGGCGATCTGCGGAATAAGCTCCGCAGAGAATGTCCCTCCTGCTAGCGGCACTTCTTCTATAACCTCGAGAGCCTGCTGGCTTTCGTCCGACCGGACTAAGCCGACGAAGCCGTTCACGCCCGAAGTATCGGTGATGAGGAGAAGCATGCGGTCGATTTAATTGGTCCAAGTGGTGCCGACGTCTTTAGCCCTGCACTAATTCCAGCAGCACGCCGCCCGAGCTCGAAGGATGCACGAAAACATATTGATGTCCGCCCGCTCCGGTCCTGATCTCATCAGAGACCAGCCGCACACCGTCTTTCTTCAGGCGCTCGACCGCGGCACGCAAGTCTGGAACCTTCACGCAATCGTGGTGCAGCCCCTCGCCTCGTTTCGCGATGAATTTGGCTATCGTTGAATCTTTTGACGTCGGCTCCAGCAACTCGAAGCGACTCTCCCCGACCGGAACCATGACGACGCGGACTTTCTCATGCTCCACAGTCTCCACAGGCGAGATGGAGAGGCCAAGGTTCTCGTAAATGGATTTGGCCGCCGCCAATGACTTTACGGCGATGCCGAGATGGTCAATTGCAAAACTCACATCTTCCTTCCTTCTAGGCTCGATTCAAGATCGCGAATTTCAGATCGGAGACCCCAAAATCTGAAATTGGATGGTCCTGACATCAACAATCTAGAATAATCTAGAAGCTGAAATTGCCTTTCGATATCTCTTCGATCAGCGTATACGGATCCCGTTTATGCTCCACAACTTCCACCGCTAATCTGGACAACTTGCCATCGCCAAGCTGCGTACGAGCCTTTTCCAGCATGGTGTCGCGCAACATCTCGACCAGGCGCTCCTGCCAGTTCTCAACGCTCTTTTTCACGGCTCGGTTTTCTTTCTGCAGGTAAGCGTCGTAATGAGTGATTGCCGCGGCCAATTCTGCCACGCCCGTTCCTTCACTGGCTACTGTTTTGATGATCGGCGGAATCCAGGCATCGTGGCGCGCGGCCAGCGACTGGAGTGCCCGAATCTCGCGTTCAACCCGCTCAGCGCCATCGCGGTCGCTCTTGTTGATCACGAAAATGTCAGCGATTTCCATGATTCCAGCCTTAATCGACTGGACATCGTCGCCCATGCCGGGCACGAGGATCACAATGGTAATGTCGGCAAGCCGGACGATATCAACCTCATCCTGCCCCACTCCGACCGTTTCGATCAGTATCAGGTCGCGTCCGGACGCATCGAGCACAGTAGCGACGTCTGCGGTTGTTCTGGCGAGGCCCCCCAGGGATCCGCGAGTCGCCATGCTGCGGATGTAAATGCCTGTGTCCGCGAAGTGCTCTTGCATACGAATGCGGTCGCCGAGAATCGCTCCACCCGTGTACGGGCTCGTGGGATCGACTGCAATGATTCCAACGGTTTTCTGCTGCTTACGATAGGACTTTGCAAGTTGATCGACGAGCGTGCTCTTCCCTGCTCCGGGCGCGCCCGTGAGGCCAATCACGCGAGCCTTGCCGCTGTGCGGAAAAAGTGACTTCAGCAGGTCGGACCAGTCACCCGCACGGTTCTCGACCAGAGAAATCGCACGCGCAAGCGAGCGGGGATCGCCTGAGAGGACAGATTCCAGCAGCGGATGTGTCGGACTCTCCAAACAATCAGTGTAAAGCAGCATGCAGACGTGGCAAAGTGCGCTGCTCTGACCACGATGAGTAGAAAACGCTGCAAAGGATCTTCGCTTCCGGCATCTTTCGGGTTACCTGTGCACTATCAGGAACAAAAGTAATAGGCGTGTCCTTTCGGTAGTACTACTACCAAAATCCCGGCGAAACGTAGGCCGTTTGTGATCTGCCGTAACCGATCTCGTCCCACGACACTGTCCACGTAGTACGAAAACCGAAATAGACCGTGCGTTGCAGGAAAAGTTCCCCCATGATCAAGCAACTAACGTCTGGCCATTCCTTTCTGGTGATATTTGTCACCGTTCTCCTCTTACTTTTCATGTGCGGTTGCGCTGGCGTGAGCTCGGGTAATTCCCACTCGACCCCTCCCGGAACGGCACCGAACATTGGGAGTTTGTCTCCGAACGCTGGCGCGGTTGGAACTCCTGTGACGATCGCCGGAACGAACTTCGGCGCGACGGCGGGGACAGTGACATTTAACGGAACCCCGGCAGCAGTCGCGAGTTGGACCGACACGTCCATCGCGACGACGGTCCCAACGGGAGCGACATCCGGTAACGTTGTCGTGACGGTGAGCGGCACCGTGAGCAATCAGGCTGGCTTTACGGTGATGGCTCCCACTGCTCCTGCCATTCGAAGTTTGTCTCCCACATCCGGAGGCATCGGAACTGCGGTGACGATCACCGGCGTGAATTTTGGAACCACCATGGGAACGATAATGTTTCATGGTACGGCAGCATCCGTCGACAGCTGGAGCTCCACTTCTATTGCTACGACAGTACCGTCCGGAGCCACCACCGGAGATGTAGTGGTGAATGTGGGCAGCACGCCGACAAACCCCGTAACTTTTACCATCACCGGAAAGGCGGCCGCCCCGAGCATCACAGGCCTATATCCATCCAGGGGCGTGGTCAATGCGTTGGTCACAATCGCCGGAACGAACTTTGGCTCGACAGCGGATACGGTGACATTCAATGGGACAACGGCTCCGATCGTGAGTTGGAGTACGTCTTCCATCACGGCAAAAGTACCAGCGGGAGCCACTTCCGGAAACGTTGTTGTAACGGCCGGCGGTGACGTGAGCAACGGCATGGACTTCACTGTCGGGGCGCCAAACACCGGCTCAGTCTCACCTGCATTTTTTGGTTTTCAGTGCGACTCCGGGTATGTAACTGGCGCGAACAATTGCACGGATGCGCCGGGCACGAATAGCCCGACATGGCCGACTTCCGTTGCGCAGCCCGGCCTATTGCGTTTGTGGGATTCACAGGTCTCCTGGTCCTACTTGATGACCGGATTCAGCGGCGGCAGCGGGACGTATAACTGGCAGCAGCTCGACGGTTATCTGGATATCATCGCGGCACACCAGCCAATGTTGGTCAATTA
>JASLEQ010000618.1 GCA_030151135.1 Candidatus Sulfotelmatobacter sp.
ATCGACAGGAGGTACAGTCCCATCCGGCAACGCCTTCGACGTCACATACCCGGGACTATGCGGATCTCGCGTCGGAGGAGTTGGCCGCACTTGCGGCCAAAGCAAAGGTGCCGCCACCAAAGCAGAAATGCTCAAGGCGCGAGAAAATACCAGCCGCAGACGATGTGCGTACCTAAGATGTGCGTACATAAAAGTAGAATGATGCTACGAAGGGCGACTTGTCGGCAATGTCACCGATACCCTGCCATAACTTTGTGTCACTCTTATCCCTCCACGCGTGCCTTGATGTCCATCCACGCCGCCTCGATCAGCGAGCGTAGCGCTTCATCATTCGCATCCATTCCAGGCCTCAGCTTCACATGACGCATAGATTTGCCCGTGCCTTGCAATAAGCGCGCCGGATCCCGCAGGGCCGCTCCGTGAAAGAATCCCACGTTTACGTGCGCCCTGAATACGTTGACGTAACCAAACGGAGCGTCTCCCAAACACGCCACTGGACAACCATCATGCAATAGCTCCCGTACCTCATCTCCGCATTTCCGCATTACCTCAAACCACCGGTGCGCTATCCCGCCCAATTCCCCTTCGCGCTCTTTCATCCAGGCATCTATGGCGACGTCCCGCTCGACCGCGCCGTTGAAGCGCAGAAGATCCGTTTTCGTCCTGGCCCTGCCATTCGCCTGTCTATATCTCATGTCACGCAGCATTCTCCTCCCATGACCGGCCACGCACCTCAACGAGCCCTAACCATCCTAAGGGATTTTTCTATGCTCGCGCGCAGCTCCCGCCGGGCACGTACCAGTCCAGCGTACAATCCATGACATATCATCGCACTGGATTAGAGGACGTTAGCTCATGAACGACTGGTTTGCCCGCCCTGTTTTGCACGTCAAGAACGTAGAATCCTCTCTCCGCTTTTACATCGAGCGGCTCGGCTTCAGCAGTCCGTGGCGCTACGACGAGGATGGCGAAGTCCACGTCGCGCAGGTCGAGCGCCAAGGCTGTGCCCTGATCCTGGCCGACAACTGGCCTGAAAAGATTGGAAAAGGCCTGATCTTCATCTCCTTGAATGTTGAGCCCTCTACGCCAAAGGCCGCAATCGCTGCGCTCGACGCCCTCCGGGCAGAGCTCGAGGCTAAAGGCGCTTCGGTCAAGGATGGTAATTGGGGCTACCGCCTTCTTGTCGTCGACGATCTCGATGGCAATCAGCTCTTCTTTAACTATCCCAACGAGAACGCGTAGCGCGACTACTACCACCCCGGGAAAGATCGACATTCTTGCGGCCCCACATGTCATTTCGAACCCAGTGAAGACCTGCCTCTCTCTCATCAGCACGATCGCACAGGCCACGGTTCTCGTTGAGCCACACACGCACCTCTGCGTCGTAACGGTCGAGACAAATCACTACTTACAAATCAAACGTACGGTGTTAAGCCACACTTAGAAGATACGCGTTAACCAAAGAAGTTCCTTGACCCCACCATCGAGCTATTCGCGTAGTGCAATAACTCATATACACTTTGGTCACTTTTCGTAATATGGAAGCACCGTTAGATTCATAGCACCGGCAGTGCGGTAGAAGGGCAGTCCTTAAAATGTTGTCAGCTCAACGTCCATCAGTGGGGGCGCACGGAGCTCCATTCGCATCTCCTTCATCAGACCAAGTAAGTCGCCATAAGTGTCTCATCTACGACGGGGAACCCTCGGAGCAGCTTCCAGTTGTCGTTCCTTTCATGCTCGACGGGTTGCGAAGCAACTGGCGTTGCCTCTATGTTGGTAACCCCCAAGCCACTCAAATGATTGAGCATGCCCTTCTAGCGAGTGGGCTTAATACCGTGCGAGAGGAGAGTCGGGGCGCGCTTGTAATGTCCTCCGACCGCAGCCACTTGAGTACCGGCGTCTTCAACCCTCGTCAAATGCTCGATTGGCTTTCCCAAGCCATTGATGATGCTCTTAAGGCTGGATTTGTCGGGCTCTGTGCCACAGGGGACATGCGCTGGGAACTCGGCGATGACGATAATTTCGAGTTTCTGCTCGATTATGAGGCGGGACTTGAACAGTTGTTTCGCGACAAGCCCCTTCGTGGTATCTGCCAGTACCACCGCGATATCGTTCCTCCCCAGGCTCTTCGCCACGCCTTAGTCACTCATCGCAGTGCTTACTTGGGCGCGGCACTCAAAACCGATAACTTCTTCTACGTCCCTCCCGAGTTGATATCCGACCCTCATGCTGGAGGCACCAAGGTCGGGGAATGGATGTGCGAGCAGATCATTCGCGTCCTTGACGCCGAAAGCGCCCGCGACCAGGCCATGATTGCCCTCAAAGAAAGCGAGGCCCAGCAACGTCAACTCGCCGAGCAACTGAGCGTCGTCAATCGTGATCTCGACCTGCGCGTCCAGGAGCGCACGTTCCAGTTACAGCAATCCAACCGCGAGCTCGAGGCTTTTGCCTATTCCGTCTCCCACGATTTGCGCTCGCCTCTGCATCACATCAACGGGTTTGCCAGCCTTCTCGAAGAGGTTTGTGACGATAGGCTTGATGAAAAAGAAAGAAACTATCTCTCGCGTATTCAGGCCGGCACCAAACAAATGGCGGAGTTGATCGATGACCTGCTCCGCCTGGGAAAACTGGCGCAGGCGGAACTTAAAATCGCGAAGGTGCAACTCAGCACCATCGCCACCAACATCATCGGCGCTCTCCGGTTTACTGCCCCAGACCGTCAGGTCGAAGTGTCGATCGAGAGCAACATTGAGGTTCAGGGTGATCCGGGGCTCCTGCGGCTCGTCTTGCAGAATCTTCTCTCGAACGCCTGGAAATACACCTCCAGGAACCCTCACGCGAAAATTGAATTCGGCGCCATTTCAGAAAATGATGGCACGATTTTCTTTGTTCGCGACAACGGTGCCGGATTTGATATGAAGCAGGCCGGCAAACTTTTCACTCCCTTCCGGCGCCTGCACAAGGACGAAGAATTCGACGGACACGGGATCGGCCTTGCCACCGTTCAACGCATCATCAAGCGTCACGACGGAAAAGTGTGGGCCAATGCGGAGCCTGGCAAGGGCGCAACTTTCTTTTTCACCCTGAATCGTCCCGAACCAGGAAAAGAATCACTAGCCGCCGCCATTTGAAAGCGCGGCGCGGTTCCATCCGGCTGCCTATAAACACCTCAACCCGCGGGGTGATAGGCTGACGAAATGGCATCCGCTGTACAAGATCCCGTCCGCCGCCCCTCCCCCAAACCAGGCTCGTATCACTTCCCACCCGGTCTCGAGCGTAACCTCCTGTGGTTCGCATGGCGCAAATTCCGGCCTCAAAATCCGATCTTCCTGTTCGAGCATCTGGCTGAGACCTACGGCGACATCGCTCACTACAAGATTGGATGGAACCACATCGTCTTTCTGAACCATCCCGACTACATCCGCGAAGTTCTCGTAGTTCAGAACGATAATTTCATTAAGGAGCGAACAGTCCAGCGCTCAAAGATGCTCCTCGGCGAAGGCATGATCACCGCCGAAGGCGCCGACCATCGCCGCCAGCGCCTAGTCGCGCAGCCCGCGTTTCACCGCCAGCGCATCCCTGAATACGCTGGCAGCATGGTCCGCGAGGCGGTTCGCATCCGCGATACCTTCCACGCGAACGAGCAGCGTGACATCGCCCGCGACATGATGCATCTCACTCTGAATGTCGTGTCCCAGACGCTTTTCGCTGCCGATCTGCGCGATGAAGTCCACGAACTCGCCGACGCGATCAATCGCATCATGGGCCTTTACAATTTTCTCGTCATTCTTCCCGCGGCTGAACTCCTCGTCCACATGCGCCCGCCCGGACTCGCGGCCTTTGTGCGCGCCCGCAAACGCATCGATGCCGTCGTCTATCGCATGATCGAAGCCCATCGCAAAGAACGCATCGCCGCAGGGAGCCTCCTCGATATGATGCTCGCCGCGTCTACCGATCGAAGCCAGGCCGCCGAGCAATCCCTGCGCGATCAAGTCATCACCATTTTTCTTGCGGGATACGAAACCGTCGCCAACGCACTTTCCTGGACCTGGTATCTGCTCTCCCAAAATCCTGAGTGCGAAAGGCGTCTTCATTCTGAGATCGATCGCGAACTTCAAGGCCACCTCCCTGCATACGAA
>JASLEQ010000655.1 GCA_030151135.1 Candidatus Sulfotelmatobacter sp.
TAATTCTCCTGACGGTGGCTGCGCTCGCTCCAAACGAACTGTCTTCGAAGTACCAGAATCCGCAAGAGAGGCGGAAGCGGCGAGCCCTGACAACCCTCCAATCAGATCCTGGTCTGGGCCCGCGAGTGTATGAATCTCGCATTCCCTGGGCGTGAGAACGCTGTCTTTACCTGGATACGCGAAATACGCGACAGGTGGTCTGGCGCCGATGAGAATCAATTGTTGGAATTGGCTCAACTGCTCTTTTGCTTGCTCCAGGATGTAAGCGATACGCTCCACGCTGGGAACGCCAGCACCCCGTTCCATGCGAGTGAACGGATAGGGAGAAAGCAAACTGGCGCCGGTTGCTTCCGCAACGCGTGCCGCTATCCGCAATCCTCTTCCATAAAGCGCTTTTCCTGCCAGTAGCAACGCCGTTCGCTTTCCGGAACGCAACATTTCTGCTGCCCGATCAATCGACTCGCTACTTGGCACCGGTGCAGGCGGGATCGCGCGTTCTGTGCCCACACCAGCCCCTTCGCTCCAGGAAACATCCGCCGGAACAATCAGCGTTGCAATCTGGCCCGGTGAGGTGCGTGCTCCGACGACTGCCTCCGCGGCATTTTCGCCTACAACTCCGACGGAAGCTGAGCTGCGCACCCATTTCGAATATGGACGCGCGATGCCCTCGATATCTGACGTAAGCGGTGTGTCGTGCCGAAGGTGAAATGTTGCGTGCTGTCCCACTATATTGACGATTGGAACGTGCGCGCGGTAGGCGTTATGAAGGTTCGCTAGACCATTCGCCAGCCCAGGTCCTAAATGCAGCAGTGTACAGGCTGGTTTTTCGGTCATTCGGGCGTAACCGTCCGCCGCACCCGTGACTACACCTTCGAACAATCCGAGAATTGAACGCATTTCCAGAACACGATCGAGTGCGGCAACGAGATGTATCTCCGATGTGCCGGGATTCGCAAAACAGGTGTCGATCCCGCCAGCGACCAGCGTGCGAATCAAACTTTCCGCTCCGTTCATTTCGTTACCGGGTTCATCCTTTCGGTTGGAATGTTCAGTCTGGCAGGAGAGAATAGACAAGTAAACCGAAATCCCCGATTCTGATGATTCGTTCCGCGATCGCGAATTTACCAACTGCAAGAGCCTCAAAAAGCTAAACTTCTGTCTGCTGTGGCCACCGCAGCCATTCTCTTGGCGCCGCTCTGGCCGCTGAACCCTTCCCCAGCATCGCATAACTTGGCTTCCGGCAACTTGCCGAACAACCCCGCCGAGCCAGCCTTTGGCCAATCAAAACGCTATTTGCGAAGGCTGAAGACCGCCGATTTCAGGACATTGCAACGCGTTGCAACAGTTGCAAGAACTGCCATCTTGACAAGTGGTTACGGAAAATTTCCAATGAATCGGCGAGGGCACCTCGAAATTTAAGTGGCCCTGCGCATCTCCCCCCGAAACTTACATAGCGCACGTGGGAGTGAAGTGATGATGATTGTTAAAGCGCGGAAAAATTTGCTGTTAGCTGGTGCTCTGGTTTTCTTGATTCCGGTTTTTTCGGTTGCGCATCCCTCCGACAAGGATAAGGGATGTTCTTTCCGCGATTCCAAAAAATGCCGGCAGGTTCCGGATGGTGGTTCCGCTGCTACTTATCTTCTCGCAGTGGGTGCCACTTGTTTGGGAGCCTTGATGGTCCGCTCAAGATTCGACAAGTCGCGGTCTTAGCAGCCTTTCAACGCAATTCACTACGCCCGTCCCACGCGAGTGGTACGGGCTTTCTTGTGATCCCAGTTCAAGAGAATAATGCCAGGTTGTTAAACAGCGCTACCTCGTTGCCGGATTCCCGTCGCTTGCATGCGCGACAATCCACCGTCGAACCTCAGATCGTCACGACCGAACCCGAGTGTGCGAAGGACCAATAGAGCTCCCGCGCCAAGGAGTACATCGGTCCCGGATGCAGGAAATGTCCGTCGATTCTGGTAACCGGCACGATTTTGGAATAGTTCCCGGTTGAAAAGATCTCGTCTGCGGCCTCGAAATCCTGGTAGGTCAGTATCTTCTCGACAACGTTCGTTCCGGCTTCCCGTAAAAGGCGAATCACTCTTTGCCTGGTGATTCCTGCCAGAAATGTTCCGTTGGGAATTGGGGTGTACACGACGCCGTCTTTCGCCAGAAAGATGTTCGACGTTGCCAATTCCGCTACGTTTCCCAGAACATCGCACACAATCGCGTTGTCGAAGCCGCGTGCATGGGCATAGAACAGCGCCCGCGCGTTGTTCGGATAAAGACAGCCAGCCTTGGCATCGACAGGCATCGTTTCCAGTGTCGGTCTCCGATAAGGCGCTAGCGTAACCGAAAATCCCTTGGGCTGGCGCATAGGTGCCTCATAAATGCACAGGCACCAGCGCGTCGATTCCGGATCGTGTGCCTGTACCCACGCACCGTCATTCTCCGCCCAATACATCGGACGGATATAAAGCGCTGCGTCTTTATCGAAGCGAGAAATGCCCTCCCGAGCGAGTTCAACCCATTTCTCAGTCGGCACCACCGGCTTCAAAAACATCTTTTTAGCCGATTCGTTGACGCGCGCACAGTGCAGTTCGAGGTCGGGTGTAACTCCTTCGAACGCGCGGGCGCCATCGAAAACGACTGAGCATAACCAGGCGGCATGCGTACGAGGGCCCATGATCGGCACGTTGCCCTCATGCCATCGGTCCTCAAAATAAGTCCAAGTCTTGGTTTTCGCGTCGGCCATAGGCGTGCCCCCAGTTTTCGATGAGCTCCTGCATTGGAGCGGCCCCGAACCGTACGTTACGACACGCCCATCCATGCGTCAATGACACTGTCGTGCGGTGCCGCACCTTCGATTGCGTGGCCAGGAGGGCCAATACTATGGTGTATCGTCGCGGGCTCGACAAAGTCGATATGAGCCGGAAGGAAGTGGCATTCCTGCGGCTTTGGCGGGAATCTTTGCGCGCGCCTGGTTAGAAAATTCGCTAAGACCATTTTTATTGGTAGCGATGGCGACATAGTAGTAAAGCACGTCATCTTTGACGACATTATCGATGCAGCTGGTCTGCCGAATGGGAAAAGTGTTGACTCCTTCGCATTCCTGGCAAGGATGCTTTTTCGCTACTTTGGCGGTCTTCCGCTTTTCCTTCTGTACCGGGTGGTCCTTGCTTCGATAGAGACAGTACCCGATGTCTTCATCGTTAACGTTTGGCCGAGGCACGCTGGCGTTCCAGGTGAGCGTGACTCGATGATCACCGGTGTGCGGCGATCCCTGAGGAAGGGATGGAAGATCTCCTGGAGGGCAGGGCGGTAGTTCTGCGCGATTCGCTGAAAGCGTCGTTGGTGATGCGGGAACTGTGTTCTCAGCTACTGACGCTGACGGCGAATCTTCCCGATTGCATGCGCATGACAAGAGCAGAAGAAAAAAGACAGCATATAGCGGGATATTCAGATTGTGTCCGTCTCCGCTTACGCTGAATCGATCATTCAATCGCCGGCTATGTTCTTCGGCGCTGCTATCGTGTGAGTGCCGCGCGTGGTCACAATTCTGCGAGGTCATGGTAGGGTAGCTAGCGGCACCTCGATCCGCGCCGCAGAGGCACATCATTTTGTCGACTGGCAAGATGGTTCTAGCCCGTGGACACGGGAATATATGAGAGATCATCGGGAATTCTACATCGGCGGTAAGTGGGTGCGGCCATCCGTGGTTAACGACTTTACGGTCGTGAACCCAGCTAGTGAACAACCGGTCGCGACAATTTCTCTGGGCAATGCGGCCGATATCGATTTGGCTGTGAGAGCAGCAGAAAAGGCTTTCCCCTCGTGGTCGGACAGCCCTCGCGAAGTGCGCTTGCGCTCGCTGCGCAGGATCATCGAGGCCTATCACGCAAAGGTCGATCTGCTCGCGCAAGCGATTGTGACTGAGATGGGAGCTCCCATAACATTGGCGCGAAAGGCACAAGTGCCAGCGGGCGAAGCCCATTTCTTGGAAGCAGAGAAGGTTCTTTCCAGCTTCTCATTCGAGGAACTAAAAGGTTCCACGTTGATGCGTAAGGAATCCATCGGGGTGTGTGGGCTGATTACGCCCTGGAACTGGCCGTTGAACCAGATTGCGTGCAAGGTGGCGCCGGCGCTGGCTGCGGGATGCACCATGGTCTTGAAGCCGAGCGAGTGTGCTCCGCTTTCCGCGCATCTTTTCGCGCAGATCATCGATGAAGCGGGATTGCCCCCAGGGGTCTTCAATCTCGTGAATGGAAACGGAGCGACCGCCGGCGCCGCTCTTGCCACTCATCCTGCTACCGCAATGGTCTCGTTCACCGGCTCAACGCGCGCCGGAGTAACAGTCGCGATCGCCGCCGCCCCAACCGTAAAGCGAGTAACGCAGGAACTGGGCGGTAAATCTGCGAACATCATTTTGGACGACGCAGATTTTGAAAAAGCTGTCAGGGAAGGCACACAGGCCTGTTTTCGCAACTCGGGCCAATCCTGCAACGCACCTACGCGCATGCTGGTGCCGCGGACGCGCATGCGCGAAGCGGCGTCAGCGGCAAAGTTGGAGGCCGATCAAACCAGAGTCGGCGATCCCTGTCGTGAAGACACGGCCCTTGGCCCACTCGTCAACCAGGTCCAATTCGAAAGAGTTCAACGGCTGATTACACAAGGCATCGCAGAAGGAGCCTCGCTTGTAGTCGGCGGAAACGATAGGCCGCAGGGTTTGAGCAAAGGATACTTCGTGAGACCGACCGTCTTCTCCGATGTTCGAAACGATATGACAATCGCCCGCGAAGAAATCTTCGGACCGGTTCTCTGCATCATCGGCTACGAGAATGAAGATGAGGCTGTACGCATTGCGAATGATTCACCATATGGACTGTCGGGCTTTGTAAGTTCTGGCGACATCGAACACGCGCGCCGCGTGGCGAAGCGGATTCGGGCCGGCAACGTGCATATTAACGGCGCTCGCGTCGATTTTGGGGCTTGCTTCGGAGGCTATAAACAATCTGGAAATGGCCGAGAGTGGGGAGAAGCCGGGATCGAGGAATTCCTGGAACTCAAGGCTGTATTCGGTTACTCGGAGGCGACCAAGGCAAGATCGTCATAGCGGCGGAAGTTCGACGCCAAGTCGCCATCATTTACATTGATAAGTGCCCCTTCGTTCGTGGGTATCGTCTCGCGGCGATATACAAAGGGAAGGCGACATGAAACTGGAATGAATCCATTCAACAAAAGCCTGACTACTTTGCCCGGAGTATTCCTGCTCGAGCCGCGTGTGTTTGGTGACGACCGCGGATTTTTCCTCGAAAGCTACAATGACCGTGCTCTTGCCGAGGTAGGACTTCAAGAACGGTTCGTGCAGGATAATCACTCCTGTTCCCAACGTAACGTGCTGCGAGGACTGCATTACCAGATTCAACATAGGCAGGGCAAGCTTGTACGCGTGGTCATTGGCGAGATTCTGGATGTTGCAGTTGACGTAAGACGCAGCTCTCCCACGTTTGGTAAATGGGAGGCTTTCCGCTTATCCGGAGAGAACAAGCGCATTTTGTGGATCCCGGCTGGATTTGCGCACGGCTTCCGCGTGATCTCTGACCATACGCATGTCCTCTACAAGGCTACCGACTACTATGCTCCCGAGCATGAGCGCACGATAGCCTGGAATGATCCCGATCTGAACATTAACTGGGAATTGGAAGGCGAACCGATCGTTTCCGCGAAGGACAAGCGCGGTGTTCGCCTGAGAGACGCTGAGGTCTTCGAGTAAAGTCTTTTCCTGGATCTTTCGCCTTAAGACAGCACAGCGCTGGGTTCCTTCTGCGGAACACCTCGCGTCTCGGTCTTTCGAAGAGCTAGCAGCAGAATCACGATTAGCATCACCGCTAGAGCTAGAAAAATGATCCCTCCATCGTGATGCAACCTCCCGTCCAGAAAGCCCGGATCAACGCGCGTGCCGAGTTCTGCAATCGTGAAGATGCGTATTCCGTTTTTCACGAATGACAATGGGATTGCGGCCAGGACGAGCAACGTTTTCCGGGGCCATGTCCGCAGAAACAAATGCGCCAGGATCAAGGTGAGGAGAATCAGCATTGTGCTCGAACGAATGCTGCTGCATTCCTTAGCAACCTCAATGTCCAGACCGGGGATCGACAGCACGATTCCGGCCCGGGCAACTGGTACTCCTGCAACCCGGAACAGGACGGCACTCGCCCATGCGGATTCGCGTTGCAAAAATTCAGTAATCAACGCCACTGTACGCTCGGGCGGAGGGACCATCAAAAAAAGAAAACATAATGGGAACACATTGTTCCGGAATGCGATCCATCCAAAGCAGACAATCGTACTTCCAATCCAAAAGATCACTAACCCTGCCATGCTGAACGTTAACCTGTTATCAGGCGACACCGCCCAGACCTCCGTCGCCATTACCAAACCGATGAGTGCTCCCACGCTTATGAGGACTGCGCCCCAAAGGGCTCCCTCCCCGCCGCGCGACCGGAAAGCTTTTCTGTTGTGGTAGATCAAAGCAATGCTGAGCGGAAGCACCAATAGAATGTAGGTATAGGCATCGTTCGCTAATGCAAGCTGCGAAGCCGCGATGAGCGATTTCCACCAGCACGCCCCCGACACGACAATAAGGATCAGAAAAACGAATTTGCGGATGTGATTCATCACGAATCTTCCGGATTCAGACCGCAAACATGCCTTGTCAGATCGAACGTGCGGGGATACAAATAGTGGCACAAGGCGCGCTGCCGAATCATTTTATTGCCTGGCTGACTGGCGATGAAATAAGAATTCATATGCGCTCCCCTCCACCGTAACGGCCGATTTCATCGACCAGGGTCCTGACAGTCACTCAGGCCGCCTTTTTGACTTCCGAATGTCTCGGCACTATTGTTCCCACCATGAACGTCGTTAAAGCAACCCGCCATTTTGAGGAGTGGCTCGGTCGTCGCATTCCGCTTATCAAGAAGGATCTCCGCCTCAAGCATGTTGCAATGCAGTCGGCTCCATTCCCATTTTTACGAGCCAGCTTTTACCGCTGGGCGCAAGTCTGGCCTGAAGTCTGCCCGGAACTCTCGCGGGCGCCCAAGGTGCTCGCAGTTAGTGACCTTCACGTGGAAAATTTCGGCACCTGGCGCGACCTCGAGGGCCGCCTGGTTTGGGGAGTCAACGATTTCGATGAGGCCCACACCCTCTCGTATGCAAACGATCTGGTTCGCCTGGCAGTGAGCGCGCATCTCGCCGCGGACGCTGGCCACCTGCCCGTCAACAGAAAGGACATTTGCGATGCCATTCTCGACGGGTACCGGGCAAGTCTACGTGAGGGTGGGCAACCGTTCGTTCTCGGGGAGAAACATGTCTGGCTCCGGAATCTGGCGGAGGGCGAGCTGCGCGATCCCGTTGTCTTCTGGAAGAAAATGGACGCTTTGCCAACGACGAAAGAGGAGATCCCGGTCAGCGCCATCGAAGCTATGGAGCACCTGATGCCTACGCGCGACATCTCCTACCGGGTGGCTCATCGGGTTGCGGGACTTGGCAGTTTGGGACATGCGCGTTATGTCGCCATCGCAGATTGGCATGGCGCGAAGATTGCGCGCGAGGCAAAGTCGCTCGCCCCCTCCGCTTGTTGCTGGGCCGCAGAAAACAAGAGTCCCGCGGAAATCCTGTGTCAGGCTCTGATCAGCCGCGCGGTCCGCTGTCCTGATCCATACCTGCAGTTGCGAGGACGCTGGATCGTGCGCCGCCTTAGTCCACACTGCTCGCGCATCGAACTGAGCCAGATGAAGACGCAGGGCGTAGAAATGCGCCTTCTCTACTCCATGGGGTGGGAAACAGCCAACATCCATGTGGGGAGCCGAACGGAGGTGAAGGCCGTCGTAAGGCACTTGCAAAGGCAAAAGCCGAAATGGCTGCATACCTCAAGTGAGGCAATGCTTTCCGCTGTTCTGGAGGATTGGAAAAGCTGGAAGAAACGCGGCTATATTTGAGCGCAGCTAAGCTACGCCACTGTGCGTAGCCGCCGCCGCTCCCGCCTTGACAGCCGGACGTGGCAACGGAGCTAATGTCAAACCTTCCTCTCGGTCATACACCAAGGTCCAGCGGGTAGCGCATTCGTCGCACAGCCAGTAATGCTCCACGGTTCGCTGCTGCTTGCGCGCTCGCACGAACGGCGGCATGGCTTCCCTTGGTCTGGTAAGTCTTTCAGTTTCCACCAGAAACAGCTTCCCGTCTCTCAATTTCAAGAACGGTTTGCAGCATTCATCGTTGGCGCATCGGCTGAGCATGACGGTGTCCGAGTTCGAATTGAGACGTGAGTGACCAGTCCCTTTCGTGAGCAATCGGCATACCAGAATGGTAGAGCCGGGGATTACGACTTTCTTGCCACAGCCAGACCTCAATCCTCTAACGCTGCCGACCATTCGGCACTTCTGCCGAAAAACGTTGCTTTACAACTCCTTCGAGTCCATATCCGTTTCGCGGGGAAGAGTCTTGCGAAGCGGATGAAACGACTAGGCGCCAAACGGTCCGGTAGCAACTCGGGCAAGATTTTCGAGTTCTTTCTTATAAATCGGGCGCAATAGAAGGGTCGTGACGGCTCGCTCGATCCGGCCCGAAAATCCGCCACGAACTGAAATCCTGGTCGCGATGGTGACGTTTGAGTCGGAAGGTGCTGAGCCCGGATTAATAGTGAACGTTGTAACGGCTCCGTTGGAATCTAAGCCGGTTTCTACCAGAACACGGCCCGGTTCCGGCTCCGTGATGGCGGCACGGAAGCTCTGCTTTTTACCAAAAAAGCTCATCTCGAAACGAATGATCGTTCCCGCGCCAATGCCTCCCTGCTCCACCGTCAAATGCGTGAACTGCTTCGGGAGGATGCGCGGATGTCCATCATGATAATTCGCGAGCAACGAGTAAATCCGCTCGCGGCGGGCCGGAATTACGGCGGACACGGCGACTTCGTGTTTTTCTGGCTTCAGGGCTTCCATGGATCGATCTTTGGATATAAATGCTAATGCTGAGGATTCACTTCTGGAAGTAACTGCGAATGGCCTCGGCCTGAGCGCGGGTTACGACTGCGGAGAGGGCCGCCGCGTCAGCTTGCTTCACAGCCTGCAGGCTGCCGAAATGTTCGATCAGCCGCCGCGAAGTTCTGGCGCCCACGCCCGGCACCTCCAACAGTTCCGTCGATCTATCGCGGATCTGGCGGCGCTTGCGATGGAAAGTCACGGCAAACCGGTGCGCCTCGTCGCGAATCATCTGGATCAGGTGTAGCACCGGCGAATGGTGGTCGAGGGCGATCGGATCTTTCTCTTGTCCGTAGACATAGAGAATCTCTTCTCGCTTGGCGATTGCGGCCAGAGGCTGGTTGATGATCTCGAGCTTCTCTAAAGCGTCGGCTGCGGCATGGAGTTGGCCCAGACCTCCATCGATCAGGACGACGCTGGGCATCGGTTTCTGTTCGTCCTGTACGCGTTTGTAGCGGCGCGTGACCACCTCGCGCATCGAAGCGAAGTCGTCTACGCCTTCCACGGTGCGGATGATGAACTTCCGGTAATCGGATTTCTTCATCTTGCCGTCTTCCCACACGACCATAGAGGCGACGGTCTCCGCACCCTGGATGTGCGAGATGTCGAAGCACTCGATGCGCTTGGGAAGATCGGGCAATCCAATCACTTCCTGCAACTCTTCCTGAATGCGGCGCGCATTTGGCTTCAGCACCCTGAAACGCTGGTCGTAGGACTGCTTGGCGTTATTGCCCGCCAGATCGATCAGTGACCGCTTGTCTCCGCGCTGCGGTACGAGGATGTGAACGCGTGTGGAGCGGGCGCCCTCGCCCCCATCTTGTTCGGAGAGAAGGTCCTCGAGTTCTTCGCGATCTTCGAAGTCGACCGGGACGTAAAGATTGCGCGGGACATAGGGTTCTCCGATGTAGAGCTGCTTGAGGAGCGCGGAGAAGAATTCACCAGGATGGAAGTGAGCCTTTTCTTCCGGATAGCTGACTTCCAAGTTGCCGCTCTTCCTTAACGGCGCTGGCGAGCTTTCCTCGCCGGGATGGGCGGATGCGTCCGCCTCTGCGTGTTCCGTGCTGGTGCCTGCTTCGGGTCGTAGGGCGAATTCCGGCAAATCTTCCCAGAAGAACTCCCGGCGATCGACCATCTTGCCGCCCCGCATGTGAAAAAGATTGACCGCCAGCATGCCGTTTTCGAAGTGATAGCCGAAGACGTCGGCGTCGTCGCCTTCCGCAGAGGCAATGCGCTGCCGTTCCTGTAACTGCTCGACCGTGGAAATCAGATCGCGATAGCGGGCGGCACGTTCATACTCCTGCGAGACGGCGGCTTGCTCCATGCGGGCTCGAAGCGAACGCGCCAGGTCCGTCGGGCGCCCCTCGAGGAACATCTTCACGTCGCGCACAGCTTCCTGATACATCTCCGGCGACGTGAGATCTTGCACGCAAGGGCCGAGGCAGCGCTTAATGTAGTACTGCAGACAGGGCCGCGGGTGAAAGCGCGTCAGATCGACCTTGCACGACGGAATCAGAAAATTGCGGTGAATCAGGTCGACGATGCGGTATGCGAGATTGGCAGGGAAGTACGGGCCATAGTAAGCGCTGCCGTCTTTTCTAAGACGCCGCGTTACATAGACGCGAGGCCAGCGCTCTCCTAACGTCAACTTTACATACGGATACGTCTTGTCGTCTCGCAGCAGGATGTTGAAACGCGGCTTGCGCTGCTTGATCAGGTTATTTTCCAGCGCGAGCGCCTCTTTGTTATTGGCGACTACGATGTACTCGACATCGACTGCCTCCCGCACCAAAGTCCCTGTCTTGGCATCTTCCCACCGGCCTTCGTGAAAATAGCTCGACACCCGGCTCCGCAAGTTCTTCGCCTTGCCGACATAGATCACCTCTCCTTCGGCGTTCTTGTACAGATACACGCCAGGCTCAGTCGGGATCGTACGGATTTTCTGGAGAAGATCCATTTTGGCAAGTCTATTTTATGGGATCGCCCTTATTAGATGAGCGAAGTCACGGCTTGGAACCATCAGGAAGTCAGTGCGATTTACGCATGAGGATCAATTCCGCGCCGGCAACGATGCTGCGGCTGGGCATGAGAACGCCCGGGATTTCTTCGTATCCCGTATTACTCAGGTTTGCGAGTTGTAAGTAGGGACGGACCCAACCATTGTTTCGCGACACGGCGAAGTCCCAGACCGGGTAGGCCTGGTGCTCAAATCGCTGGGTCACGCCCACTTTGGTGCGAGCCGTAAGCCAATCGTGCCACGTGCCGGCCCATCCGAAAACGGCATGATGCGACGGGTAATTGAAAACATAGCGTGAGACCGATCCGGGCACAGGGATTTGATCGCCATGAAGAAATGTGTAGGCGAGTTGGAGTTCCTGATGGCTCGGCAGCATGAAGTTCGTATGCGCTTCCACTCCGGTGAAATGAAGTGCATCGACGTTAGTCGCGTGATACAGGCTGTTTGGCGCGAACTGAACATAATCGATGAGGTTCGAATCCCAGCGTCGAAAGAATGTCAGCCCAGATGAGATTCGCTGTGTGGGATTCCAGTCACTGCCCGCTTCAAGGCTCCAGGTTGATTCAGGTTTCAGGTTTGGATTTCCAACGGTCGTCGGGTCGGAGTAGTAAAGATCGGTGTAGGTGGGCAAACGAAATCCACGGCTGATGCTGGCGCGCAGTTTGATCTGGGGCTTGATCCAGAGCCCACCCGCAACCGTTGGCGTGAAGACATTGGTGCCTCCGCTGAAGAGCTCTTCCCGTGCTCCGGCGGTGAGAGAAAAGCGCCGCATAGTACGAAAATCGAAGCTTGCATACGCAGCCTCGCGATTGCGCGCGTGCTGGCCGAGATTATTGCTGTCGATCGAATCGCCCTGCCCTTCAGCACCGTACGACAGCGTCGCATTATCGCTGAGCGAGTCGTGACGGCGCAGCGCAGCCTGCCAGCTGTCGTCGACGTGGTTGTTTTCGTAGATTGACGGCTCATCACGGAACAGCACGAACTCGTCGGTGTGTCGCCGATATCCGAAGGCGGCGGTGGTCCGTTCGCCGAGATCCTGCTGGGCGGAGGTGAACCAGTTCTTGGTGCGCTCCCAGGATGGAAAGTTTCCATAAAACTGATTTGCGCCAAACGGCCGGTCACTGCCGGCAAAGATCACATCGGTCTGTCCGAGAGGGGACTGGAAACGGGTTTCGGAAGAAGCCGACGTGCTGCGATAGTCGCGGTCGGGCATGAATCCCGTAGAAAAATCGCGATCCCCGGCGAGGGTTTCCGACCAATGCTCGCGTAACAGGGATGCCAGTACGTGCTCCTGGTTGAATCCTTGATTTCCCCCTCCGGCGCGGACGCGCAGTTCTGTTCCATCGACTGGAGAAGTAATGAAGTTCACGGCTCCGCCCATCGCGTCCGATCCATAAAGCGTCGATCCTGCGCCGTGCAGGACTTCAATTCGCGAAATCGCCTCCAGAGGAATTGGGATGTCCATGTCATGATGCGCCGTTTGAGCGTCGTTCATGCGCAAACCGTTCAGCAGTACCAGCGTCTCGGCGAAGGTAGATCCGAGGATGGTCAGGTCGGCCTGCACTCCGTTAGGGGCGCGCTGTTGCAGATCAATCGAGGGATCGAACTGCAGGTAATCGATTACGGAGATGAACAGGAGAGGGGTCTTACGAG
>JASLEQ010000667.1 GCA_030151135.1 Candidatus Sulfotelmatobacter sp.
AACTCGGCGGCGGCACCGTTTGGGGATGGATTTCATACGATCCCGAAACCAATTTGATTTTCTACGGGACGGGAAATCCCGGAGTCTGGAATCCCGATCAACGTCCCGGAGACAACAAGTGGGGAATTTCCATTTTTGCCAGAGATCCCCAGACGGGACACGCAAAGTGGGCCTATCAGATCGTGCCGCACGATGCCTGGGACTATGACGAGATCATGGAAAACGTCGCGATCGACATGGAATGGCACGGACAGATGCGCAAACTCCTCGTTCATCCGGGCCGCACTGGTTTCATGTTCGTTCTCGATCGCGAAACCGGCGAGCTGCTGTCGGCTGAAAAGTTTCAGCCCGTAAATTGGGCAAATAAATATGACCTGAAAACCGGTTTGCCCGATGTCAACCCAGACAAGGTGACCCATGTCGGTGTCATTGCGCGGCAGGTCTGTCCCTCCTCGACCGGCGCGAAAGAATTTGTTCCGACTGCCTTTTCGCCGCGGACCGGCCTGATTTATGTCCCTGCGCACAATACCTGCATGGATCACGAAGGCCTTGAGGCGAATTACATCGCGGGCACACCTTATCTCGGCTCAAGTACCACCATGTACAAAGGCCCCGGCGGCTATCAGGGCGAATTGATGGCGTGGGACGTCGCGAATGCAAAAGAAGTATGGGGAATCAAAGATCCCGAGTTCCCAGTCTACAGTGGAGTGCTGGCCACAGGCGGCGACCTTGTTTTTTACGGAACCATGGATGGCTGGTTCCGCGCCGTAGATGCTCACAAGGGAACGATTCTGTGGCAAACCAAGCTGGCTTCTGGCATCGTCGGCGATCCAATCACCTTCAAAGGTCCTGACGGGAAACAGTACGTTGCCATCTACGCTGGGATTGGGGGATGGATGGGAGCCGCCGCACTACCATCTCTTTCCTTAGATGATCAGTACGCTGCGCTCGGCATAACCGGCGCGATGAAGAACATAAAAAAAGCCACCGGCCCGGGAGATCTGCTTTATGTTTTCGGCCTATAGCGTCTCCCTGTTGCTCTCCTCTCTGTTGGCGCTCTCAACCCTGAGCAATGCGCAGGTTCTGCGAGTTTGCGCGGATGCGAACAACTTACCGTTTTCCAATGATCATGAGCAAGGGTTCGAGAACAAGCTCGCCGAATTGGTAGCACGGGATCTCGGGCTCCAACTCCAATATGTCTGGTGGCCGGCGAGTCCGCTGCAAGCTCACAAGCTTTTTCGATCCGGCGCATGCGACGTGATGATGGAAGCCCCGCTGCGCTACGAGCTAGCCGAGACCACTCAGCCTTACTACACCTCAAGCTATGTATTTGTGACGCGCAGTGACCGGCACATAGTTCTGCAATCGCTGCATGATCCGTTCCTGAGGTCGGCCCGGATTGGCTTGCACGGAGTCGGAGACGGCGAGTTTACGCCTCCCGCACAAGAGCTGGCGAGTCAAGGCATTGTACGCAATGTTGCCGTGTACAAGATTTTCGGGAACCTCTCGCGTCAGAACCCCGCCGCAGAACTGGTTGAAGCAGTAAGCCGTGGCGATGTCGACGTTGCCATCGCATGGGGACCGCTGGCCGGGTATTTCGCCAGGAAATCCAACATTCCACTCGATGTATCCCTCATCTGCCCCGATAACGAAGATGGAGCCAAGCCACTGCGGTTCGCCATGGCGATGGGAGTAAGACGAGGCGACGAGACTCTGCGGCAACAATTGGAAACGGAAATCAACCGTCGTCATACCGAAATCCAGGAAATTCTGACCAGCTATGGGGTACCCATTGTTGATGCAGCCACGAACTCGAGGTCGTCGTGCAAATAAGACGCGCAGCAAAACTTGGATTAGCTTTTTCTGCCACTTTACTGCTGCTCATGGCAGCAGTTGGTTGTGAGCGGAACCAGGCGGAGGCAGCAGCATCCGGCGCACCTCCGAATGTGCGGATCCCTGTGCGGCCGATTCCTGGTCCCAAAGAGGCGTTCAGCCTGCCCCAGAATCCATATGCCGGCGATCCAGTCGCATTACTGGAAGGTCGGCGTCTCTTCGTCTGGTACAACTGCTACGGCTGTCACGGCGGCCATGGTGGCGGAGGCATGGGGCCAAGTCTTCGCGATCCGGACTGGATTTATGGCAATTCAGACGCAGAGGTTTTTGCTTCGATCTCTGAAGGGCGCGCCAAAGGAATGCCGGCCTGGGGAACCAAACTTCCCGAAGATCAGATTTGGAAACTGGTCGGATATATCAAATCGTTGCGCACACCGCAGGAACCTGATCCTCCAAAAGCCCCGCCAGAGCCCCTTGTAAAAGAGGCGAGTAAATGAGCCTGAACTTCAGGACCGCCACTTTACTGGCACTATTGCTGGCATTCTGTTCATGTCAAACGCCTCAATCCACCCTGCATCCGATGGGCCCTGCTTCCGGACGGATAGCCACCCTTGAGTGGATCGTCCTGATCCTCTTCTGCTTGATCGCCTTCTCCGTCTTGGTGCTGCTGTTCTGGGCGGTCATGCGGAGACGCGGAACGCTCGACTCGCACGCTCCGTGGAATGAAGGTGGTGGGCAATCCTGGATTCTGATCGGTGGCTTTGCCATTCCATTTGTGGTCCTGACATTCGTCTTCGTATATGGCCTGGAGGCCATGTCGGGATATCCCATGCATGATGGCGGCGTGAAACCTGCAATCAAGATCATCGGACATCAGTTCTGGTGGGAGATCGATTATCTCGGCGCCACGGCTGACAAGCAGTTTGTCACCGCAAATGAAATCCACATTCCTGTGGGACGGCCCATCGATCTGGAATTGATTAGCCAGGATGTAATCCACTCATTCTGGGTGCCGTTGCTCCACGGAAAAGTCGACCTCGTTCCTGGGCAGGACAACTACATCCGAATCGAGGCCAACGAACCGGGGACCTATCGCGGACAGTGCGCGGAATATTGTGGCGAACAGCATGCGCGCATGATGCTGCTCGTAGTGGCCCAGCCTGAACAGGACTATCAGGCGTGGTTCGACCAGCAAGTGCAGCCCGCGGAGGAGCCGACCGGTCAAGAAGCGATGCACGGGCGCGATGTTTTTATGGGAGCAGCCTGTGCATTTTGCCATACCATTCGCGGGACCGGCGCGCATGGCGCGGTTGCTCCGGATTTAACTCACTTCGCGAGCCGTCAAGGACTCGCTGCGAATTCATATCCGAATGACGAATCCGATCTCGAGGCGTGGGTCACTCACGCACAATCCATGAAGCCAGGATCGGAGATGCCGGATTTGGCCGAGTTTAACGGTGCCAACTTGCGAGCCTTGGTCGCATATTTGAAGCAGTTAAAGTGACTCGGGACGGCCGGGCACGCAACCAATTCCACCAAAACGCAAAAAAGAGACGGCGACGAATCGCCGTCTCTATCTACTTGGAATTAACTAAAACGTCACGCGGAACATCAGTTGCATATTCCGGGCGCCGGTAGTTACCGAACTAATGGTGTTCGCGCTGGTGTATGGGTCGCCGACGCCAGCGGCGCTACCCAGGTTCCGGCCGCCTGGAATGCCGAGGCTCTTGTGATTGAATACGTTCGCCGCATCGGCACGGAATTCAATCCGGACTCCCTCCCAAGGCAATCCGAACGACT
>JASLEQ010000677.1 GCA_030151135.1 Candidatus Sulfotelmatobacter sp.
CTTGTCTCAGTGAAGGATCACGAACAGACGGTCCGCGTTTGGCTCGACTCCAAGAACATATCGGACTAACGCCTATCAAGATCACCAACCAGCCCCACGGCCGAAGTCTTTCGATCGCGGATTCGACTTGAAGGAGAAGCAGCAATGATTCTCGCAGCAAAAGTGGCACTGGCTTTCACCGGCACGATCGCCGCGGCGGGCATGTACACCTTCCACGACGGCATCGCCCAAGTACAAGTGGACGATAACCACGGCACTCATGTTCACATCTGGGCGCCCGCGGCCATCGTTCCCATCGCGATGCATGTTGTACCCAAGCGCGAGTTCCACAAATTCCCTCATGAGGCCCAGCAAGCAATTCCCATTCTTCGCGTGTTGGCCAAGGAACTCGCGAACTACCCAAATTCCGAATTTGTTGAGGTCCGCGATTCCGACACGCACGTGCGAGTTCGCACAGTCGGTTCGAAAGTGGTGGTAGACGTGACCGACCCGGAAAATAAAGTCCACGTCGCCTGTCCTTTGGCAATGCTCCAGGACGTGGTCGATTCCCTAAATTACCTTAAGGAAAATGACGACTCGGATCCGGCCGGTCCGACGGTCTAGTCGATTACCAAGACGTCCATTGGAAACGAAAAAGGCCGGACAAGAGTCCGGCCTTTTTAATTCTCATCAAGCGATCTGGATCCAGCCTATTGCCTCGGTGGTCTCTGCGCGAAGGCCTTCGGATCAAACGGCGTCACCGGGCCGGTGATGTGATCCTGCGCTCCCGTAATTTGCCGCACTAGCACCATGCTGCGCCCCTTGCCAACCTGCTTCACCATCGCGAGCGGCGTAACTTTATCGCTCGTCCAAACCTCATCCGTGCCGTCGTCCTTCTTCCAGTGCGCACAGCTAAATGTCCCCGCCGGCACTGTGATCGTTTCCGTTCCGACTTGCGTGTACTTCGCCATTTCTTGCTTCATCTGTGTCCGATCTTTGTCACTCGGACTCATCGGCATTTCCATCGCGCCTCGACCTGGCATCTGAAAAATGACCTTCGTGAACTGAAAATCCTTGGTCATCAACACTTTTCCATACGTCTTCTGGTCACCCTGGCCGCCAGGCATCACCATCTCCATCCAATAGCCTTCGCCGGACGGAGTCATTTCTTTGCCGACGATGCTCATCTCCATCTCGTGGCCTGGTCTGCCTTCCGACGTCTCTTGATAAACGGCGCCCTGTCCGACAACCGGCTTGAAAATATCCGCGATATTCGGCTTGCTGAAAAAATTCATCCCGCCCAACTGGGCGGCAGCTCCGCTGGCGAGGCACAAACAACACGTCGCCGCCAGCAATACGAGTTGCAATCGCTTCATTCGTCTCTCCTTATGATCGGATCGTTCTCGAGGGCACAGCCTGAGGGATTATAAAACGAAGGCAGAACGCGCTGAACGAATTCTCCGCAAACATAGCTTATTCGTATGCCAACGCAACCACCGGGTCATAACTCGCCGCACGCAGCGCTGGATATGCAACGCCTAACGCCGAACCGATCACCGCCAGCACGATCGCAGCAGCAACCCATCGCCCCGTAATCAGAATCGTCAGCCCAGGATTCACTTCCCGCAAAATCGCCGCCGTCAAAAACGTAATCAGGATTCCAAACCCAGCACCCAGCAGCGTCAGCACCATGGTCTCGCCCAGCAGCATCTTCACCACGTCGAATCGCGAGAACCCAAGCGCTTTCAGAATGCCGACCTCCCGCGTCCGCTCCATCACCATCGTGTGCATGTTCAACAGAATCACCAGGAAGCTGATCACGATTCCCAGCCCCACCATCGATCGCACAAACGGCTTGAGCTGCGGCAAGCTCGACGAACTCATTAGCGTTACGTATTCCGCCATCGAACGAACGCGATTCGCGGGGTCCAATTTCAAAATCGCGGTGCGTGTGCCTTCGGTATCGCCTTTGCTTCGAACGTAGTACATCGACACGCGGTCTTCGACGCCCGCAATCTCTTGCGCCGTCTTGATCGGGATAAAAAAGCGCGCACCCTTGCCGTGCGCGACGATGCCGCTGACCGTAAATTGCCGGTTTAACAGCGTGATTTTGTCCCCCACCTTTAAGTGACGCTGCTGCGCCATAATGTCGTCCGCGATGAGCTGGTCAGGTCCATCGAATGCCTTGCCCGCACGGAACAGGAATCCACGGCTCAGCGCGTTATAGCGTTTGTAGTCGATGCCGTAGACCATCACCAGATTCTTAGGCTCCGACAAAATCACCACGGGCGAAACTTCATCGACGAGCGGCAACGCTTCGATCTTCGGACCGAGCGACTCGGGCATCACCGCGCTCGCAAACGCCAGAAAAATCGAAGAGTTCGGCGGTTGCACCATGATGTCGGCGCCGACGCCTTCCGCGCGCTTGCCCCACTCCGACACGATGCCAGACGTCAGCCCCACAATCATCAGCACCAGAATCACCTGAATCGCAATCGCAATAATGCTCAGCGCTCCGCGCAACGGAC
>JASLEQ010000704.1 GCA_030151135.1 Candidatus Sulfotelmatobacter sp.
GCACGATGGCTATCACGCCGTGACCACGGTCCAGTCCCTGCTTAACGAATTCTTGACCGGTGCCACCGCTGGCTCCGAAAACAGCAATGTTGATCGATTGCCTCCAAATAGTTTATATATAAACTGATTCTGGATTTCACAGATGGATGCAGATCGTTGAGGTGAAACATTGCTTGATTCCACTAATCGGCAGCTGCACCGGTTGTTTACAACTGGCCCCTTGAAGAACCCCGACCAGGTAGCGGGGTTTGCAATTTGGAAGTTATCGCTTGCCTATCAGCGGCGGGTAGAAGCCTCGTTGCGCCAGATCGGCCTGACCCACACGCAGTTCGCCATCCTTGCGCTATCGGCGTGGCTCAATCATACGCAGAAGACCGTAAACCATCGAGATGTCGCACGGGTGAGCGGAGTGCAAGTAGCGCAGGTTTCGTTGATGATGAAAGCCCTTCGTGGGAAGAAGCTGATCCGCCAGCAGATGAGTGCAGACGATACGCGGGTGCGCGTTGTGACCATTACGCCTGCGGGAGTGGCGCTTCTAGCAGAGGCGATTCCCATGATGACCCGAATTCAGGCGGAACTCTGGCCTGCGAATTCGGAACTGCCCGACCTGCTAAAAACGATCCATAAGACTCTGCGACGGTGGGAAACAGACGAGGAACGCGGGGAGTGAGAGCGGAACTCGACATGCCGCTTAGGGGCCCTGTGCGATTCCCGAACAACTCTACAGTCAAACTGTACAGATAAACTGTAGATATGGCATAATCATCGAGTGAGCCGTCCCTCACCCAAGCCCGATGTAGAACTGGCTTCCGCCGTTGCCCTCGAACTACGAGCCGCATTCCGCAAGGTGATGCGGCATCTGCGCGAACAAGGGCAGCGTGGGGATCTGACGCCATCGCAGGTCTCGGTCGTGCTGCGCCTGGAAGAAGCCGGCCCATCCACGGTCTCGAGCCTGGCGCGAGCCGAGGGGATGAGGCCCCAGTCAATGAGTGCTGTTATGGCGCGTCTGCAAGAGGCAGGGCTGGTACGCGGCGCTCTCGACCCGAACGATGGCCGTCAAACTCTGATTTCACTTACACCCAAATGCCTCGAGTGGTTGAGACAAGGCCGCGCAGCACGGCAGGATTGGCTCACGAAGCGGATTGCGCAAAAGCTTTCTGTTCCTGAACAGCAAAAGCTTCGTGCGGCTCTGCGGCTGCTGACGATGCTGGTCGAGGACTAATCTGCGCGGGCGTGCAGCGAACGCCCATTCACCCAGGGAGAAATACGATGCCTCTGACCGCTCTCGATCCTGTGACCGCGTTGATTGTGATTGACCTGCAGAAGGGTATGGCTGGTTATCCAACCATTCATCCGCTTGCGGAAGTTATCGTGCGGACTCGAGAGCTGATCGATGCGTTTCGGGCGAAGGGCCTGCCGGTTGTGCTGGTGAATGTCGCCGGGCGGCCGGGCGGGAGAACGGAACAGGGCCCACGCAGCGGCCCTCCACTTGTCGCCGACTGGATGGAGTTGCTCCCCGAGTTAGGGCACCAGCCGAGCGACGTGGTGGTTACCAAGCGCAGTTGGGGAGCATTCGCGACAACAGACGTGGAGGCCCGGCTGAGGACGAGGGGGGTCACCCAGGTGGTGATCGCCGGAGTTTCTACATCTGTGGGCGTAGAGGCGACAGCACGCCAGGCCTACGAGCAGGGTTTCCACGTGACTCTGGCTTTGGATGCGATGACCGATGTCGACAACGAGGCTCACGCGCACAGCATTGGCAGCGTCTTTCCGCGGTTAGGAGAACGAGGGACAACGCAGGAGATTCTCGCCCTGCTGGAAAAGAGGGGAGGGACCGCATGAACTGGCTCCATCCAGTGGCATATTGTTTGGGCGGTGGGTTCGCGGCCAATGCTGTTCCTCATCTGGTCTCGGGAATGACGGGGCGCGCGTTCCAGAGCCCTTTCGCGAAGCCTCCCGGCAAGGGCCTTTCCTCAGCGACAGTGAATTTCGTGTGGGGCTTCTTCAACGCATGTGCAGCGTATCTGCTGGTGGTCGGGGTGGGAGAGTTTCAGCTTCGATCGTGGCATGACATCGGTTCGTTTGCGCTGGGTGGGATGCTGCTCGGCTTAGTAAGTGCGCGGCACTTTGGCCGGTTCCACGGGGGAGACTTATCAGCGCGCACATGACAGATTCGCGAGCCGGCATGTTTCGCTCACTGAGGAACTTCAACTTCCGTTTGTGGACGGTGGGCGCCCTGGTGTCCAACCTGGGGACCTGGATGCAGCGCATTGCGCAAGACTGGCTGGTGCTTACGCAACTGACGCACCATGACGCTTCGGCGCTCGGTATCGTCACGGGCCTGCAGTTTGCTCCGCAGCTCCTATTGTTGCCGTGGACGGGCTCGGCGGCGGACCGGCTGAATCAGCGGCGGCTGTTGATGTTTACCCAGGCAGCGATGGGCGTGCTTGCGATCCTGCTCGGAGTCCTCACGTTAGAAGGAGTCGTTCGACTCTGGCATGTCTACGTCTTCGCCTTTCTGTCCGGCTCTGCTGCGGCGCTGGATGCCCCGGTACGGCAGACGTTTGTGGCGGAGATGGTGGGAGACGCCGATCTGCCGAATGCGGTCGCGCTGAACTCAACGTCGTTTACCGCAGCCCAGATGGTTGGACCCGCACTGGCGGGTTTGCTCATTGCCAAGGTCGGCAGCGCGTGGGCGATTCTTCTGAATGGGCTCTCGTTCGGAGCGGTGGTGGCGTCGATGATCTTCTTCCGCCTCTCGGAACTGCGTACAACGGTGCGAGCGCACCACGCGGAGTCCGGATTCCAAGATGGGCTCAGGTATGTGCGGGGACATCGAGACCTTCTGGCGACCCTGATGATGCTCGTACTGATCGGCACATTCAGCTTTAACTTTCCATTCTTTATCTCGACGATGGCGGTATCCGTCTTTCATTCCGACTCACGCAGTTTCGGCATGCTCTCTTCCATCATGGCGGTTGGAACCTTATCTGGCGCCTTGTTTGCAGCCCGCCAGGAGAGGCCAGGGTTTGCCTCGCTGATGGTGGGAGCCGCTGTTTTGGGGGTGGGATGCGCGCTGTCGACACTGGCGCCGGGGTACTGGTGGTTTGCGGCTGCTCTTGTGATTGTCGGTGCGGCGGCCATGACGTTTACGAATGGTACCAACAGCCTGATGCAGCTCTCAACAGAGCCACCGATGAGAGGAAGGGTGATGGCCCTGCGTGTGGGCATCGCCCTAGGCGGAACGGCAGCCGGCGCGCCGATCCAAGGCTCGATCGCCAATCACTTCGGGCCGCGCTGGTCGCTAGGGATAGCTGCTGTGGCTGACTTCGCGGCAGCGTTGATTGCGATGGTCGTTCTGATGGAGCGAAAGCGCAAGCAGGCAGTTTAGGGGGTGCTGCGTCGATGCGCAGAACTGATGAGCCCTATCCTGCAATCCGGCTTTGAGGGTTCTCTCATGTCGCCTGCAGTTCCATTGGCCCGAGAGGAATAGGTTGCCTCTCGTACCGCCTCAGTGTTGTTTGAGGTGAATTGTTTTTTTGAGTGGAGCTGTAACTCAAACCCACTTGACGATTCATATAGACGCACATTCACGGAACACCACATGCTCCGGCGGTGCGCACGTTCCATGGATACGCAATCCCAAAGAAACATCTGAAGGAGTATTGGATGCGACTCGACGTCTGCACATCGTCAACGCCAGAATCTCGGAGCTCTTCTTCTGCAAGAGTTTCCTTTTCGTCACTTTACGTAAAGAGCTTATTGGTCGTGAGCCTCGCGGCGCCACTCGGAATTGCACAAACCCCCGTGACCGCTAGACAGCCGCTTCCTCCCGAGATGCTCTCGATCCATCAACTCGCGAAACGGCCCACTGCGAAGCCTGTGGTGCCGGTCGAAACAGTTACGGCTACACCGCTCGACTCTACGTTCAACTCTGCACAGGGCCCTGGGCCAGGCCCCATCGGACCCGGGCCTGGCTGCGACTTATTTCCGGCGCCTCCGTCTGTGGGAGCATCTGTTCCTCTAAGCTACTTTGGTCCTTCTCCCTCGACTGTAAACCCGAGCCTCGTGGGCCCGGTTCAACTGCTGAAGTCCGGCACGGTGGATGCAGCGCACGGCACCATTACGCTTCCCTTGTACAAGGGAACAGTGAAGGGAAGCGGCAAGAATGTGTGGTACATCCTGACAGATGTTAGCGATCAGGGCGTGGCCGATGAACTCGGGCTGAATTTCTCCACCAAGCTCGGCTTCGCGGCGAATGCTGCTCGAACGGGCACCCTCGACGCAAATGGCAATATCGTGTTCAACAAGGGCACCGTAAACTTCCGTCCACAACGCGAGATTGTTCCTGGTCCTCAGGGAGCGGAGTTCCCGCCGAAGTCCTATGCGCCTGGCGCAATCGGCGATGCTGGATACAGTCCGTTTGTGCAGATCACAAATGCCGGAGGAGTAATCTACAACGCACCTATGGTCGCGTACGACGTTGACGCCAGCCAGATCAATTTCCCCGATGGCAATGTCAACTATTCGAAAGTTCATGATCAAGTGGTTGCCATTGACCCCAACAACATGACCGTGACGATCAACTTGATCAATGGCTTCAGCTTCGGCCGTCCGGTTTGGTATATCTCCATGGACGCGAGCATTCCTCTGGCGGCAGCCATCGAACACAACACCTATGCTCCGCTCATGAGCAAGCTCGTGCTTGGGCATGATGACAGCTTTGCCAGTCCGGTGGAACGCATCTTCATTGCGACGAATGGACCGGAGAACGGAGAGTGCAACAATCCTTTGCGTCAAGGGCTCTCTTCCGATCTTGCGGACGGCTTCCGACCCAACAACGTCCTTGGCGGAATTCCGACGATCGCGCTCGATTACAGCCCGGCCTGGGACGCCCAGCTGTATCAGTGGACAGATGACGCGATCAATCGGGGATATCGGGGCCAGATGCGTGAAGAGTTCCAGATTCTGACGTTCGTGCAAGACGGGCTCATCACTGGCCCGGGCGGAGCGGCGTTCGGAAGCTCGGGGTTCTCGATCAATTGCCCAATCGTTCAACGCCTCGACTAATTTCTTAAGCATCGAAACGGCTCGGCTGCGGATTTGTTCTCAACCCGCAGCCAAGCCGAATCATTTCATCCCGAGAAACAGGACGCGACCCGACCTTTGGATCGATTGCGAGGCGTTCACAATTCCGGCGAATCGGAATTGTTTTTGTGTTTTCGTTGAATTCATCTTGACAAGGGACAGAGGCGGTCTCGGGCGAGCACCGAGCGAGTTCCTTGATGAACACGATTGACAGAGAAGATCGACAGAACTGGAGAACGAAGATGTCTCGTCGCGTAACGATTTTATCGCTGCTACTGGGAGTATGGATGTTCACGTTCGGCTTTCTGAAATTCTTCCAGCCAATCCGTGGGTGGTTTGACATTCAAATAAGAGAGAGTCATCTACCTCACGAGGCCATTCTCGTAGGCAAGGTTAGTGAAATGGTTACCGGCGTTCTCTTCTTACTGCCATGGCTTTGGAGATCGACGACCGCGAAGAGAAAAGATCAGATCCTGCTGATCGCATGTTTCATCCTACTTACTCAGATGATTGTGGCAATCTATGTCCACCTGCAGCCTGGAGTGCCTGCCAGCGTTCTTCCTCTCGGTATCAAACCACCTGTGATTCCCGTCATCGTTCTCCTTCTCGGATTGCTTACTGCTTTTGATGTTCGGAAGCATCTGCGAGCAGAGAAGGTTTAAACGACATCGCGGCTCGAAAACAAAGTCCGCCCTGGAACTGGTTGCATACATCCCGCCAGCCGGGCTGAAAAGGGGCCCTCGGGGGCTAAAAAGCACTGACTGAATTGGTTGAGCTTGGCGGCACGACTAAAGTCGTGCCCTTTCAAAACTGCGACTCCATATGACTTTTTCAGCAAGCTGTGAAGTCGTGGCCTTTCACAAAGCCATTTATGCAACCAGTTCTAAACCTACTCGCTTGGAACGCGGAGCACGCGTGTCGACTTGTTCACCGCCGGCTCATCACAAGGAATCCACTGCATCGTTGAGGGTATGCCGTCGCGATTACTTCTTTGCTGGTTCGCAGCCTGGAATGTGCGTACTGGCTGTGGCGAACATGCTTCGTAAGCCTGGCGCATCGGACATGCCAGACAATGAGCCTGAAGAACTCTATGTCCCGGCGCGCTTCAATTCAAGGTCCAGCCTTGCGTGCAGGCGGTCGCTGAAGCCGACCGGCAACTCAAAGACGCGGTCATCGGCGGTCAAGATAATTACATTCCGCGTCGAGTCCAGGATTGCCGAGCAGATTTCGCAGTGGGCAAGGTGCTTCTGCACTAACTGGCTGGTTTCCTCCGGCAAGGTTCCATTGAGATATTCGGAGATGTAGTCCCAAACATGCTTGCAATCTATAACCATGGGAGCCACCTCCGTTTTGATGTTTGAACCGTTGCCTTCAATTGGGGAGCCAACTGCTTTTGCAACATGATGCGCGCCCGATGCAGGCGCACTTTGACGCTGGGAATGCTGATATTCAATGTCTCCGCTGCTTCGATGACGTTCATCTCTTCCACGTCCCGCAGTACAAAGACTTGACGGTAAATGTCGGGTAGTTGCTGAATCGCGTCTTGCAAGAGCTGCCGGATTTCTCCCCTCTCAAGCACCTCCGATGGAATCTCACGCCAGTCCCGTAACAGCGCCGGCGAGACGTTCCGGTCTTCGTCCGGTGGATCATCGAGCGAATCCATGCGAACCAGGGACTTCCTTCGAAGGCGGCTCCTGGCTTCATTCAGGGCGATGCTGAAGAGCCATGTGCTGAACTTAGCTTCCGCCCGAAACGATGATAGTTTGTGGAAGGCCCTGACGAAGGCTTCCTGTGCAACGTCCTCGGCGTCGGCCTCGTTCTTCATGTAGGACAGGGCCATTGAATAGATGCTTCGCTCGTAGGGGCGGATCAACTCATGGTAGAGCTGCGTCTCGCCGGCCAGGATGGCGGCGATCATCTCCGCTTCGGTGCGATTTGAGGTCGTAGGCTCGGTCACTATTGAATAACTTTCACGCGGTTGGCGATGATCGGATCTGCCAGGACGCGACCCGAGCCTAAGGTTCGGCGGTAAAGATTCCATAGCGCTCTCATGGCGTCCTCGTCAGGCGGCAACGTGGAGAGCCGGGCGTCGTCATGTCGCTTCGGTTGGTTAGAGCGGTAGATGGCAGGATTGGTTACAGAAAGCGTGCGTTGTAGCCGATGTGGAAAGCAGGCGGACCTGCCTGCAAACATCGTTCTTGTGACCGAACCCGATTACAAGATCACCAATCTCTATGGGTTGCGTTGGGATGCCCCGCAGGAAACTGCCTATCCTTCCACATTCATCCTGGACAAAAAGGGGATGGTCCTCTTCGAGAAGATCAGCCGCGGTCCGGCGATCGCTTGTCAGCGCAATAAGCCTTAGAGCATTTGGCAGCCAGTCGAGAGGTTGTGAAGGAACAGTCAGGACTCATGGAGGAAAATAGTCTTCCGGTCTGGTAGACACGATCCATTTTGTGGCAGAGATTGACAAGCTGAAGCGCGTATTGCGAAGAGTCAAGCCGATCGGCGAAGACGATATGAGAATACCGCCGAACACAGCTGGCAGATTGCTGTGTTTGCGTTGTCCCTGGCTCGATCACTCTCGAAGTGCGGACCGGCTCGCTTAGAGCTTTTCAGCGAGGATGTCCACTTTCTCGATTTTAGGAGATGTAACGAAGAGCTCGTCGGCGTGAGCAAACAGTGCTTTTGCCACCTCGCCTCCAATATGTGCGGTTCGTCCTTCCTCGTCCTTGAACGTATCGAAGATCCCGAAGGTCGCCGAGCCGATTTTGAAAGCAAACCACGTTGTTGTACCCGTTTCGGCTTCGACGAGAGGCACGGCAGATTTAAGGAAGGCCTCTACGTCAGCTTCTTTGCCAGGCCGCGCCTGTAGCGTAGCCAGTAACCCAAACTTGTTCATCTGAACATCTCCTGTCGGATGAGTATTTGCATTCGACTTCACACCGCCTTGACGGCAACAGGGTCGCGGACGCCAAGGGCTGCCTACTTAGAGGAACGACATTGCAGAAGGTTACAACCGCGATCATAAATTGTCATCAATTTCGAGAAGAACTTTTTCCGGTAACCTTCTCGCCACTCGTCATTCCTACCGATGTGCAAACCACGATTTCAGACAACGCATGATGTCTTCCGACATGCGCTGCGGGAGTGGTTGCATGCACCGGTCATCACCTCCAGGAGTCTGCATTATGTCGAAGCCAGTTCATGGCCTTTTGGTCCCGGCCCCACGCAAGTGAACAGCTTATCGAGCGTGCGTGGGGTCGCCTTTGCCTACGAGCAAAATCGGCATTTCCTTCCTCCGGTACTTGGATACGGCGTCAGTTAGAAGGAACCATGCAGATGATGGTGAAGAAGGCTTTCGGTTAAGACGAGGGCAAGAGTCAGTAGCGAAATAATCCATTGAACGGTTTCCGAACGCTTTTGCTCAGCGGTCAGTGGCTTGACTCTCCACTGAGATGAAGGTCGCGCGCGTAGCGAACGGATTCT
>JASLEQ010000712.1 GCA_030151135.1 Candidatus Sulfotelmatobacter sp.
ATACGGTGAACCTGCAGGCAACCACCGCCGGGGCGCCCTCGAACCCCAGTACATCATTTGCGGTGAACGTCAGCACTAACCCGGATTTCAATCTGAACGAGTCAGCTCCATTTCCGAATGTCAAAGTCGGGAGCACGGGAACGACCGGCGCGATCTCCATTACATCGCAGGACGGCTTTGATGGTACGGTGACGTTGAACTGCCCGGCGACCTACGGTCCGGGCAGTTGCAGCTTCAATCCAGCGACTGTCAGCTCATTCCCTGCAACGGCGAACCTGCTCATCAATGGCACGAGTTTCGTTGCCGGAAGCTATTCCATTTCGATTACGGGCACTTCGGGCTCGATTGTGCACACTCTGCCAATTGGGTTCGATGTGGGGGACTACTCGGTTTCTGGCACGCAAGCGTTATCGGGCGTTCCGGGAGGGCAGGTGCAGGCAATTTTAAAACTGACGTCGGTTTATTCCTATGCGGGGGCGATTTCCGCAACCTGCGATAAAAGCGCGCTTCCAGGAGCGCAATGTTCGTTGTCATCGGGAGCCTCGGTTGCGCTTTCGAGCGGCGACACTGAAAGCTTTACCGCCTCCATTAGCATCCCCACGAGCGCATCGCCTGGTCTGTACAACATTAAAATTAACACGCAAGATAGCGCCGGCACCCCAAGCCATTCCACGACACTCGCCCTTACCATCGCGCAAGATTTTGTGGTGACATCATCGACGCCAACCCAATCGGTGGTTGCCGGACAGACCTCAGGTCCTTATGCGCTGACCGTCCAGCCGATAGGGACTTCATTTACGGGGGCTATCACCCTGAGTTGCACCAAGGGACTGCCCGCCGGCGCACAGTGCATCTTCAGCCCTTCGACCCCAATCACGCCGGGCAGTTCCGCGGTAGACGTAGTAATGAGCATCTCGACCGTGAAAAGCAACAAAAGTGTGGTGCAAAGCAAAAGTAACCATCTCCTGCTCGCCTGCGCAATGTTACTTCTGCCCGCATTTTTCGCAGTGGGAACTGCGCCGCGCAGGTCGAATGTGCGAGTCTTATTGATGTCCGTTGCTGCAATCTCTCTGATTGCGCTACTTTCCTCGTGCTCAGGAGTGAGTTCCAGCGGGACTGGAAGTGGCGGAGGCGGATCCGGCAATCCCGTCAACTATCAAGTCACCGTAACGGGTAGCTCGCCTGGAACGGCCTCCGATCCGGGACAAAGCGCTGTCGTCATTCTGGTCGTAGACTGATAAGTCGCAACTCGGCGGAGGGCCACTCTTGATGACAGATGCTCGTTATGACGTAATCATTGTTGGTGGTGGTGTCGTAGGTCTAGGCGTAGGCCTTGAGATAACGCGCCGCTTCCCGCGATGCCGTCTTCTTTTGCTGGAGAAAGAAGAGACTGTCGCCCGCCATCAAAGCGGTCACAACAGCGGCGTCATTCATTCTGGCATCTACTACAAGCCTGGTTCTTTAAAGGCAAGGCTGTGCGTTACCGGGGCAGCAGCCATGGTCGAGTTCTGCCGTCAGCACAATGTTCCCCACAAGGTGTGCGGCAAGGTCATCGTTGCCACTACTGAAGACGAGCTCCCCAGGCTCGAGGAATTACGTAAACGCGGAGAGACGAACGGCCTTACCGGGCTTCGCATCATCGAGCGCGAGGAATTACGCGAGATTGAGCCGAATGCGGCAGGGTTGAAGGCTCTTGTCGTCCCTTCGACGGGAATCACAGATTATGCTCTTGTCTGCCAGAAATATGCCGAACTGATCGGGGGCAAGGGGGGTGTAGTAAAGACCGGCGCTGCTGCGATTCGGATCAAGCGGTCATCCAGCGAAATCGTTGTCGAGACCCCGAAAGGAGCCTTCGCGGCGAATGCTCTTATCAACTGCGCCGGTCTGTATAGCGATCGAATCAGCCGCCTGGCCGGAGACGAACCGGGCGTCATGATCGTGCCTTTTCGAGGAGAGTATTACGACATCGTTCCAGAACGCGCATCGCTGGTGAACGCACTGATTTATCCGGTGCCCGACCCGCGGTTCCCATTTCTTGGGGTGCACTTCACCCGGCGCATTACCGGCAAGGTTGATGCGGGCCCAAACGCAGTTCTAGCCCTCGCCCGCGAGGGATACCATCACACCGACATCAACCTTCGAGATCTGGCATCGTCCCTGGGATATAGCGGTTTTTGGAAAATGGTGTGCAAGAATTGGCGTAGCGGAATCGGAGAATGGTATCGATCGCTCTCGAAGGCGGCATTCGTCGATGCGCTGCAGCGGTTACTGCCCGCGATCCGCGACAACGATCTGACTCCTGGCGGCTCCGGTGTACGCGCCCAGGCGCTCAAGCCTGACGGCGCTCTGGTAGATGATTTCCAGTTTGTTCCTTCCGGCAAAATCCTGCACGTGCTTAACGTCCCTTCGCCGGCAGCGACCGCATCACTGATGATTGGCAAAACTGTGGTCGATACTGCGGCTTCAGCTTTAGGGCTCTCCTGAACCCTGTTGCGTGTAGCGAAATTCCCAGAAGAAAATCCAATTGAAGTTAGCGGAAAAGAAGTACGAAACCGCCGCAGATTCATGTTAGTTTCTTTGCATTCCAATTGCGGCGCCGCACATTGGGGGGAATGTGAGAACTTGCACGAACAGGAAATGCACAGCCTACGGACACATCGTGTACTCGCTCGCGACACGGTGCCCGCTCTGCAAATGGGACTTGCGAATGACCGTGCCGGCCAGCGAAACTTCCTCACCATCGCGACCTGATTCTTCTGCCGGACGCTGATTCTATTTCGCCCGAATCACCGGCCAATATCCTCATTCCATAAATCCGGCTTGGCGCGTATGAAATCGGCCATGAGCTGAATGCACTCGGCATCATCCATACTGATGAGTTCCACCCCGTGCTGTTGAAAAAGAACTTCCGCTCCCAGAAAGTTCTGGTTTTCTCCGACAACCACGCGGGGGATTCGGTACAGCAACGCCGTTCCAGTACACATAATGCACGGACTGAGAGTGCTGACAAGCGTCAATTCTGGCCAGTCACGACGTCGTCCGGCGTTGCGAAGGCAAACCGTTTCCGCATGGGCCGTCGGGTCGCCGGTTTGAACCCGCAGATTATGTCCACGCGCAAGAATGGTGCCCTGAGAATCGGCCAACACCGACCCGATGGGCAATCCGCCTTCCGCAAGCCCCTTGCGGGCTTCGGTCAAAGCTTCGAGAAGTAGTCCGTGATAATCCAAGGCTACGCTGACCGCGCAATACGCGGCAGGAAAGGAAGATATCATGCCCTTAACGATTGGACGAGATCAGTCAGAATTAGCGAATGGGGTAGTGCGCATCAAGGTCAAGATTCAACTCTAGAACGTTGACCCGCGGCTCCCCCAAAAAGCCGAACTGTCTGCCTTGCGTGTGCTGCGCGACAAGTTGCTGAATCGCCTGTATAGAGGTTTTGCGCTCCCGGGCGACGCGGAGAACTTGAAACTCAGCTGCTGCTGGCGTGATGTCGGGATCGAGGCCGGACGCGGACGTAGTGACCAGATCGATGGGAACAGGGACGCCAGGATTGTCGGGTCGCAGCAAGCGGACGTCATGCACGACGCGCGCGATGAGCTTTTGATTCGTCGGTCCCAAATTGGTGCCGCCGGAATTCGCTGCGTCGTAGCCATTGCCCGCCGCCGATGGCCGTGAATGGAAATAACGGGTTCCGGAGAAGGCTTGTCCGATAAGGCGAGACCCGATGATCTTGCCATCGCGCCGAATCAATTGCCCATTTGCCCGGTTTGGAAACAAGATCTGCGCCAGTCCCGTGATCGCCAGCGGATAAACGAGCCCGAGAAGAATTGTGGTGAACATTGTCATGAGCAACGCAGTTTTTAGATTCTTCTTCACCGTATTTCCTTAAGCCAGCCCGATGTGGGTGATGAGCATATCGATAAGCTTGATTCCAACGAATGGAACAACGATGCCGCCAAGGCCGTAGACCAGCAGATTTCGCCGGAGCAGGTCGGCGGCCGGAAGCGGGCGATACTTCACGCCGCGCAGGGCGAGCGGAATCAACGCGATGATGATGACGGCATTGAAGATCACGGCCGACAGCACTGCGGACTCCGGCGTCTTAAGATGCATGATGTTGAGTGTATTTAGCACCGGGAAGGTCGCGGCGAACATGGCCGGGATGATGGCGAAATACTTCGCTACGTCATTCGCGATCGAAAAAGTGGTGAGGGCGCCGCGGGTCATCAAGAGTTGCTTGCCGATCTCCACGACCTCAATGAGCTTCGTGGGATTGGAGTCCAGATCGACCATGTTGCCGGCTTCCTTGGCAGCCTGAGTGCCCGTATTCATTGCCACGCCAACATCGGCTTGCGCCAGGGCGGGCGCATCGTTCGTCCCATCGCCCGTCATCGCAACCAGTTTTCCGCCGGCTTGCTCACGCTTGATCAAATCCATCTTGTCGCGGGGAGTCGCTTGCGCGAGGAAATCGTCGACTCCAGCTTCACGGGCAATCGCGGCCGCAGTCAGAGGATTATCGCCGGTGATCATGACAGTGCGAATGCCGATTGCGCGCAGTTGATCAAAGCGCTCTTTCATGCCGCCTTTAACCACATCTTTCAGTTCAATTACTCCGAGCACGCCACGCGTTCTTTCGGCCACAACCAGCGGCGTGCCACCGGACCGGGCAATCTGATCTACCTGTTCCTGCACCTGAGGAGGGAATGGATGTCCGTTGGTCGATGCATAGTTCTGGATAGCGTCCACGGACCCTTTGCGGATTTCGTAACCGTCAAGATTGACTCCCGACATGCGGGTGTGGGCAGAGAAGGGAACGAACTCTGCTTCATGCGCCGCCAATTCGCGTCCGCGGAGTCCGTAGTTTTCTTTGGCGAGGATCACAATCGAGCGCCCCTCCGGCGTTTCGTCTGCTAGAGAAGAGAGCTGCGCTGCGTCGGCGAGTTCTGCGTCGGTGATTCCGGGAGCAGGCACAAATCGGGAAGCTTGTCGATTGCCGAGTGTGATTGTGCCTGTTTTATCCAGCAGAAGCGTGTTGACGTCACCCGCGGCTTCGACGGCACGTCCTGACATGGCCAGGACGTTGTGCTGAATCAGCCGATCCATTCCGGCGATGCCGATGGCGGAAAGAAGGCCGCCGATCGTCGTTGGGATGAGACAGACGAGCAGGGACACCAACACAAAAATTGTCTGCGGCGACCCAGAGTAGATAGCAAATGGCTGAAGCGTGACCACCGCCAACAGAAAAATGATGGTCAACCCGGCCAGCAGAATATTCAGGGCAATCTCGTTCGGAGTCTTTTGCCGCTCCGCACCCTCGACGAGCGCGATCATCCGGTCTAAGAAGGTTTCTCCGGGGTTTTTCGTGATCTTTACCTTAAGCTGGTCGGATAGAACACGAGTACCACCGGTTACAGCGGAACGATCACCTCCCGCTTCTCGAATGACGGGAGCCGACTCGCCGGTGATCGCCGATTCATCCACCGACGCGACGCCTTCGATGATTTCGCCGTCAGAGGGAATCAACTCTCCGGCCGAAACAATCACGAGATCACCCGCGCGGAGTTTGGAACTGGGTGTTTTCTCGGTCTTGCCATCCTCAAGCAAACGATTTGCAAGGGTCTCTGAACGGGCTTTGCGGAGGGTGTCGGCTTGCGCCTTGCCGCGCCCTTCCGCCATGGCTTCGGCGAAGTTGGCGAAGAGGACGGTGAACCAAAGCCACAACGTGATCTGCAAGTTGAATTTGAATGCCGAGCCGCCTTTGAACAACAGAGCGGTCGTAATAACGCTGCCGATTTCGACCACAAACATGACGGGGTTGCCCATCATCTTGCGCGGATTCAACTTCATCACGGAGTCAACGATTGCGCGGCGGACGATCTTCCATTCCCAAATGGCTTTCTTTCGGGCGGTCGATGATTGTCCCCGAAGATGAGGTGCGATCTTCGGCAATGCTGGCTTTTCGAGAGTCGCCATAAGCTAAAAGGTTTTACCCGTCGTCATGAGCAGATGTTCGAGGATCGGCCCCAAACTCAGGGCAGGAAAAAATGTGAGCGCCCCCACAATCAAGATCACGCCGATGAGCAGAACAGTGAACAGCGGCGTCGTTACCGGGAAAGTTCCAATGGATGGAGGAACATATTTCTTGCCGGCAAGGTTTCCGGCGATCGCCAGCATGGGGATGATCATGAGAAATCTGCCCGCCAGCATGGTGAACGCCATGGTGTTGTCGTACCAGGGGGTGTTGACCGTCAGTCCGCCGAACGCCGAGCCGTTGTTCCCTGCGCCAGAGGTGAACGCGTAAAGAATTTGCGTGAGCCCATGGGGGCCGGGGTTAGAAATACCAGCTGTCCCAAAGCCGTAGATGGACGAGATCGCGGCAAAAGTAAGGATGAGCAATGGGAAGACCAGCACAACCAGCATCGCCATCTTTACGTCATACGCTTCGATCTTCTTGCCCAGGTATTCCGGAGTACGACCCACCATCAATCCTGCGATGAAAACCGCGAGCACGATGTAGATCAGCATCCCGTACATCCCTGCGCCGACCCCGCCGAAGATGACCTCGCTGAGCATGATGTTCACCAGGGGAACCATGCCGCCTAGGGGCGTGAAGGAATCGTGCCATCCATTGATCGCGCCGCAACTGGCGTCGGTGGTAACGGTTGCGAATAATGCACTGTTCGCAATGCCGAAGCGGACTTCCTTGCCTTCCATGTTGCCGCCGGCTTGCATCGCGGTGACGTGTTGGTCCGCTTGAAGCAGGGGATTCCCTTTTGACTCGGCCCAGTACGCCACAAGAACGCCGGCCAGAAAGAGAATGGTCATCGCCGACCAGACGGCCCAGCCGTGGCGAACAGATCCGGTCATGCGGCCCAGAGTGTATGTCAGACCAGACCCGATGGCGAATATGCAGAACATCTGCAGGAAATTCGAGAATGGAGTCGGATTTTCGAAAGGATGCGCGCTGTTCGCATTAAAAAAGCCACCGCCGTTCGTGCCGAATTCCTTGATGATCTCTTGCGAAGCCACGGGTCCCTGCGCGATCGTCTGATCGGTTACGGTGTCGACCACTTGCTTGCCGCCGGCATCGAGAACGGCCTTCCCATTCGCATCGATTTTCGGAACCTGCATCGGCTCGACAAGTTTCGCCGTGTCGTATGGTTTCAGGTTCTGTACCACCCCCTGCGAAACCAGGACCAGCGCGCCCAGAACACAAAAGGGAAGCAGGACCCACAGAGAGGCGCGAACGAGGTCGACCCAGAAGTTGCCGATGGTCTGCATCTGGCGCCGCGCGATTCCGCGGATAAAGGCGATCGCCAGTGCGATGCCGGTCGCGGCCGAAACGAAGTTGTGATACGCCAGGCCCGCCATCTGGGTAAAGTAGCTCATGGTCGTTTCGCCCGAGTAAGCTTGCCAGTTCGTATTCGTGGTGAAAGACGCGGCCGTGTTGAATGCCATGTGAGCGGGGCTGACGGCGCCGAGCTTCTGTGGATTAAAGAGCAAAAATCCTTGCAGCCTCTCGATTGCATACAGCAAAATCATCGAGACCACGCTGAACAGAAGCATCGCGATTGCGTACTCGGTCCAGCGCATTTCATGACTCTCATCGACACCAGTTACGCGGTAGAGCAATCGCTCCATGGGCCGCAATACCGGGTCCATGAACGTTTTTTCCCGGTTAAATACACGAGCCATAAAGACGCCCAAGGGTTTCGTGACGGCGAGAATGAGCGCAAGGAAAAGCGCAATCTGAAACCAGCCGTTCGCTGTCATCAGAATTTCTCCGGGCGAAGCAGGGCGTAGAGAAGGTAAAGGGCGGTAAGAGCGCTAACGATCAGAATGATCCAGGATCCCATGCGGGGAATGCCTCACTTCACTACATCGCAAAAATAGACGTATGCGATGCACACTCCGAAAAACAAAATCGTAGCGGCAATAAACATGGCGTCTTGCATGAAATATTCTCGTTGGGGGCGCAACCCTACCCCAATTGGTATTGCACACGCGTGGGGATAGCTTTTGCGTAAAAGGTTCGTAAGGAGTTCGTAAACAGAAAATCGAGCGCGGAACTGAAGAAGTTTCCCGTTAAGCGCCTTCGGGATGGAAACGATAGCCGACCCAGGGCTCTGTTGTGATGTACTTCGGAGAGGATTCTTCCGGTTCCAGTTTCTTTCGCAGTTGGCCGATGAAGACGCGGAGGTATTCGGGTTGCCCGATGCTGGTATCGCCCCAGACAGCAGCCAGCAGTGATCGATGCGTGACTACCTTGTCGGGGTGACGCGCGAGATAAAAAAGAACATCAAACTCCTTCGGCGTCAGCCGTACTTCCTGGCCCTTAAGGTGAACGCTATGATTTTGGCCATCGATCCGGAAGTGTCCGATTTCAACTACATCCGATTCCGGTTGCTGCTGGAGCGCGGCGCGGCGCAGTGCGGCCCTGACACGTGCCAGCAGTTCATAACGACTGAAAGGCTTGGTCACATAGTCGTCCGCACCCGCATCGAGCGCCTCGACCTTGTTGCGTTCTTCGTTGCGAACGGAAAGCACGATGATGGGAATCGATGAAGTCTTACGTATGGTCCGGCAGAGTTCCACGCCGTCAACGTTAGGCATGCGAAGGTCGGTGATCACCAGATCAGGCGCCCACGACTTCATCGTGAGCAGGGCATCGTCTCCATCTACTGCGGTTCGAATCT
>JASLEQ010000750.1 GCA_030151135.1 Candidatus Sulfotelmatobacter sp.
GTGATCTGATCCACTACCACCAGATTCTGTTCAACGTTCAATACCTGATCCGTCGCACGGAACGGAGGCTGTCGATTCGGCCCGAACATCCAGCCGCCAAAAAATTGTGAGATTTTCCCTAAAGTTCTCGCTGTGGGTGCCGAAGTTCCCGGCAGCGGCTTTCCGCTTTGGGGGAATAACCCATGACAAACCTGCGTCCCGCGGCTCAATACATCCGGATGTCGACTGAAGATCAGAAGTACTCCATCGATAACCAGCAGCGCGCCATATCCGACTACGCGGCCGCCAACGGCTACGACATTGTGGCAACTTTCTCAGACCCCGGAATCAGCGGGCTGGATCTGAGACACCGCCCGGGGCTTAAAGCTCTGCTCGGTGCCGTCACTCAGAATCCGACATTCACAACCATTCTTGTCCTGGACGTAAGTCGCTGGGGCAGGTTTCAGGACATCGATGAGAGCGCCTACTACGAGTTCCTGTGCCGCCGGGCCGGCGTGCGCGTCCAGTACTGCGCAGAGCCTTTCAGCAACGATCTTTCTCCATTCTCGAACCTCGTCAAAGCGATCAAGCGGACAATGGCAGCCGAGTACAGTCGGGAGTTGGGAACAAAAGTCTGGCGCGGCCAGGCGCGGCTTGCGCGATTGGGTTTCAAACAAGGCGGCAGTGCGCCGATCGGCTTCCGAAGACTCCTTGTCGATGAGCACGGGAAACCAAAGCAGATTCTTAAACGCGGACAGCGCAAGGGTCTTGCCTCGGATCGAGTGATTCTGATTCCCGACAGCGCTACTCGCATTCGGGCCGCGCGCAATATTTTCCGCATGGTTCTGAGCGGACGTTCGCTCAACTCTATCGTCAAGGAATTGCGCCTAAAGAGGCGATTCGGCAGGCGATGGACGATAAGCGGACTGGTGAGAGTTGTTTCGCACCCCATTTATCTGGGGACCTACGTATACAACCGTACAACGCAGAGACTCAAGACTGGAAGCAGACTGAACCCTGCCGACCATTGGGTGATGGTTCCGGGCGCAGTCGAGACCATCATCCCCCGCGAACTTTTCGACGCGGTCCAACGACGTTTGGCAAACCTCACTATAAGGCTCACAAACCACGAATTGCTGCGCCGTCTCAGCCGGCTTTGGGAGCAAGCTGGGTACTTGGACCACCGCCTGATCGATGAATCCGCAATCACCCCCAGTGCGAGCGTTTATAAACACCGATTCGGATCGCTGGCAACGGCCCTTCGCTCGATCGGGTATCCGCTCGACAACCGCTACGAGACGACCCGGCGCAAGGCGCTCAAGGAACTCCGCCGTCACCACTGGGAAGCACTGAAGCGGAACGTAATTGAATCAGGGCTGCATCTCCGTGCCATATCGCAGATGGCATACCGTATCCACGTTGGGGGAGCGCCGTCGTTCAACGTCGTTTATGCGAAACCTCTTCCCGGGCTGCATCCTGAACTTGGGCCTCTTTGGGAGATCCGACATCTCAGACCGCTTCCTATTGGCAGGTCAATTATCGTCATACTCTCAGAGAAGGATGAGGCTATCGAATATGCGATCACCTCGTTTTTACGAAAGACTCCGGTGAAAAGCTTTCGTTTCTCTCTCGATCGTCTGGTGCGGATTGCTCTCGCCCGATTCAGGGAACCCGGCGAGTTCTGCAGGACATTGCAATCGCTCGGCTACATCTGCGACACGAAAAAGATGCGAGGCACATCATCCCTGGGGCGGTTGAGCGCGGAAAACTAAAGGCGCGAGGCCTCGTCTCTTAAAGGGAAAGGAAAGCCCACCCAGCCTCTCACGGCGTCTCGGGCAACTCTGGATTACCATTCACCCCTCAGACCCTCTTATGCCTTCCACTCGCGCCAAGAAGGGTTTCTGGCATCGCCACGGGCTGGGACTCGCCGCCACGTCGTTTCTACTGCTGTGGATCGTGCTTTATACACGCTCCGATCCCAACACCCATTGGGGGTCGTTCTTCGGCAATGCCATCGCCGATTGGACCGGAGTCGTTGTCACCGTTTATCTGACCAAGTACCTCGTCGAAGTCGGATCCTCCGAGAGCCGCCGTCCGCGTCCCCGCATGCTGAAGCCCTTGCTGCTGTGGCTCTACGATCATTCGCTGTCACTTTTTCTCGTGATCACCGGAATCGGCTGGGTTGTGCTCTTTGCCCACAGCGACCCGCAAGGCAGGTGGGGACAGGTCGTAGGCAACATCGTCTCCGAATGGACCCAGGTCCTCGGGCTCATCCTGCTTTCCAAGCGCCTGATGGAATGGGGGTCCAAGGAATAGCTTTTTGGCCACACCGCCGGGACTAAACTTCGGGGGAGGTGAAGTGCAGCTCATGCCCGAAACAGTCTCGCCGACTCTTGCCGCCCAATATCTCCGGATGTCCACCGAGCACCAGCAGTACTCCATTGAAAATCAGGCTGACGCAATTGCCGAGTACGCCACCCGACACGGGTTTCAAATTGTCGCTACTTATCAGGATGCCGCGAAGAGCGGTCTGACACTGAAGCATCGTCAAGGACTCAGCAGACTGTTGCAGGACGTCATTTCCGATCCGCCGTTCAGGGCAATTCTGGTGTACGACGTTAGCCGATGGGGTCGGTTCCAGGATGTCGATGAGTCCGCACATTACGAATTTTTGTGCCGGAGCGCCGGCGTCCCGATTTGTTACTGCGCGGAGATGTTTGCGAACGACGACTCTCTCACGAGTCATGTGCTGAAGGGCCTGAAACGCGCTATGGCCGCGGAGTATTCCAGAGAACTGGGCGAGAAGGTGTTCCGAGGTTCAGTCAGACTTGTGGAAATGGGATACAAAATGGGAGGTAGTGCTCCGTTCGGACTCCGACGAATGCTCGTCTCTCCAGAGGGCCGTCCAAAGCAGATTCTTGAAAAGGGTGTACGCAAAAGCCTTGATCGGGATCGCGTCGTCTATGCTCCGGGTCCAGAAAACGAGGTCTCGACTGTCAAACTGATCTTCCACCTTGTTCTCAAGCTGCACATGCGCCCGAGAGCGATTGCGCGCCATCTCAACGACGCGGGGATTTCATTCTTCGAAGGAAAACGTTGGCAGGCTAGCAGCGTGAGTAATCTCCTGAAGAATCCTCGGTATGCCGGAGCAAA
>JASLEQ010000790.1 GCA_030151135.1 Candidatus Sulfotelmatobacter sp.
CCAGAAGCGATTTGCCCATCGCCTGGTCGTCGATCGGCATCTTGTTCGGGCCGCGTTGCTTCATCGCTGCGACGAAAGCAGGATCGAATTTCGCGTCGATGTCAAACTTCGGCTTGGTCAGCAGGTCGGAAGGGCCGGAGATTTGGCCGTCCTGAATGCGGTACGCCATCTGAATGACTTGTTGCAAGGTCGCCCCTTCGGCGACAAAGCTGTCGTCTTTCAGATTGAATAGCATTTTATGCATCTCGTTCGAAGCTGGTTCCGACGGTTTGACTGACACGGAAGAGAACACCGCAGCCGGAACGTTCGAGGTTGCTCCCTGCGATTGCGCTCGGCTGGGCGTGGCGTGAAACACGCCAAAGGTGATGGGAACGGCAATCGCCAGAAACGCCGCTGCGCTGAGCAGAAGCTTTCGGGCGAAATCGAGTTGGTGCAAGATGCGGTCGTTCATGATGTGAACCATCCTTTTCTTCAAATCAGCGCCGGTGACTCCTGCAACGCAGGGCAGCGGCGAGCCCAGACAGAATTCGCAAACTTTCAAAATGCTTTCGGCGTAGACCTGGCGGTCGCTTCCCGCGGCAACAACCTCTTCATCGCAGGCGCGCTCCCGCTCATCGACCAGGCGCGATCCCAACCACCAAACGGGTGGATAGAACCAGAACATGGCTTCCACAAGCATGTGCAAAGCGGCAAACAGGTTGTCGCGACGCCGGACATGCCACACTTCGTGCGCCACGATTGCTTCGAGCTGCGCGTCCTCGAGATGCCTCGAGATGCCCTCAGGCCACAGCAGAACCGGGCGGGAGATGCCAAAGATTCCGGGTTCCAGCGACGTGCGTGACAGAAGAAGGTCGATAGGGTTCCGCAGGCCGCCCAGCCGTTCAACCCGCCGCAGAATTTCGAGCTCGCGTCCCTGGGACGAACGCGCTGCCGATTTCATCGATTCGGAGATGCGACGCCAGCGAACCACCCAGAGCATCACAACCGCGATGAAGCCCGCGAGCCACACGACCGCAAGCCACGGAAGCCAGTGGATGGACGCCGCCGAAGTTGTGGAGACGAGATGCTGCGGGACCGCGCGAGCGCCTGGAGCAAAAGGCTGGCCAATCTGTTCGATCGCGTAGAACATCGTCGGATTCTCCGGGGCCGCGATCAGCGATCGCCACGCCAGCAATTTCCCCACGCTGATCAGGACGGAAAAGGGCACCAGGAACTTCGCCGAAGCGGCCAGCCAGAGCAGGTATCGGGTACGCGCCACGTGGCGGCGCAAAGCCAGCGTGAGCACGGCCGCGACCATGGCAACAAGCGTCGACTGCCAGAGATGATTTCCGATCGCTGGCGCAAAAGAGTTCCACAAGGCGGAGAGTTTTTCAGTCATTGGCTTTGTCCTTTCTCTCCAGCTTGCGGAGGGTCTTTTCGGCTTCGCGTACGTCGGCCAGGGTCAACTTTCCGGTTTCGATCAGATGAGCCATGACCGGCTGCGTGCGTCCGCCGAAGAGCGCGAGCAGTTCGTCGATCAGCTTTCGTTGTGCTGCGTCGCGAGAGATCGCGGCTTCGAAAATATGAAAGTTGCCGACCTTCTTGACGCGCCGGACGGCCTTCTTGCTTTCGAGCCGGTAGACCGTCGTTTGGACCGTGGTGTACGCAGGACGGTCCGCTTCGGGAAAAGTTTCCTGGATCTCGCGGATCGAGGCGCTGCCGCTCGACCACAGCGTTTCCATGATCTGCATCTCCAGCTTGGAGAGCTTGGGGCTGGGCATTCCGATCTCCTATCGACGTTTGCGATACTACTACATATGTAGTAGATGTCAAGGACTTTTTCGGCAACAAACGTTCACAAAACCTTGGTGGTTCTGCGCCGTGATAGCATGCTCTGCCGGACTCGGCAGTCAGGGTGAGACATGATCAGGCAGGTAATTCAAACCACCAAAGGCGCTCCACCGAAGGGCGCTTATTCTCAAGGATGGCGCGCGGGCGACTTCATCTTCGTGACCGGGACTGGACCGCTCGATCCTGTCACGGGGGAACTCGTCGCCTCCGACATCGAGCGTCAGACCGAACAGACCATCGACAACATCGAGGTCATCCTGAAAGCTGGGGGCGCGACGCTGAGCGACGTCGTGAAGGTCACGGTTCATCTCAGCGACACCGGTTTGTTCGCTCGTTACAACGCCGTGTACGCAAAACGCTTCGCGAAGCCATATCCGGTGCGAACAACCGTGGGCAGCGACCTTGGGCATTCGCCGGGAATGCTGATCGAGATCGATTGCATCGCTTACCTGCCGGCCAAGAAGGCTGGGCGGAATTTACGCGCGAAAAAGAAATCTCCGCGCCGAAAATAACAAGTCAAAAGCCTTCACCGCAGGTCCGCAGCGAAATTCATTTTTTATTTGTGCGCTGCCGTGAGCAGGTCTGATTGAGCAAGCAACGGACCTTCATGTCCACGGGCAGACACTCTCTCGATTGCCTGGATCTCTCCGTTACGCACGATCAGCGCGGCATCGAAATTGTTCACCGTGGGGCAGACATGGCGCGGAATGAGATAAAGAATCTCGCCGACCCTCGGAGGGTTGCTGCCTTCCGTCACCGCGAGCGGCAGATGCTCTTCACTGGGCCCTAGCGGCGTCAGTTCCGGATGTCCAAGGACCACGCATGTGGGAACTCCGGCGTCGGCCGAGACGGCTTTGTGTCCCGCGTCGCAGGTGATGACATTGGGATGTGGATGGCTGACCACGCGGGTGATGACGAGTGCAGCGGGAGCGTATCCGTATTGCGTTGGAAGTTGCGCGAGGCTTGTTGCGTCGTGATAGGCCACCGTGCCGGGAGAAACACGGTGCACGAAGCGCGCATTTCGGAACCCGGAATATGAGAGCGAGGACGGAAAAGTTGGAGTTCCCGCGGTGATGATTTCGGACACCGCGACGGCAGAATTTTCGAGATCGCGAACGAGTTCCAGTAACTGATCGTAACCAGCGTGCGTGTCCTTTGTTAGTTCTGGTTCTGCAACCGAGCCGAACTGGCCGTCATAGTAGTGCAAGCCGCGAAAGTCGAGTCCAGCTTTCTGCGCAACTTTTGCGAGTTCGATGACAAGTTCTCTCGAACGCTGATCGATTCCAGTGCGGTTCATGCCGGGATTGATGTCGAGGAAGATTCCGATGTCAGACCCGCGCCACTGGCGGATCTGTTCTTCGTTCTCCGCGAGAACTGAGATGCGGACGTTCGGGTGCTGTCTCTTGATCTCCCGCACGCGGCGCGCATTGGCACCCATCATCGGATACGCGACCAGCACATCGGCTGCACCCACTTCGCAGGCTTGCAGAAGCTCCAGTGTGGTCGCGCATTTGAAGTTGCGCACGCCGCGATCGAGCAACATTCGCAAGGTGTAGTTCAGCTTGGCAGTCTTGATGTGACCGCGCCACCGATCCGCGTTGCCGGCCAGCAGGTTGAGCGTGCTCTGAATGTTTGATGTGATCTCTTCGGGATAGATCGCGAGCGCCGGAGTCAGAACGTTCTCGAGATCGGCCACGCGGTATCGGTCTTGCCAGGGAAATTCCTGCAGCATGAATTTTGCGGCCATAGCGCATTGATGATAGCGCGGCAGCGGCATACTTGCTCGCTGCAAAGGCCCTTACCACAGTTGCGCCGCGGGCAGCGGAAAAACCGCCGCGGCTGCCGCTTCCTTTATTGACCATGCCTGGTTGCGATAGTAGGCTCTCTGAATCCCAATGGGCGCCCACACTCCTGTTCCACCGGAACGCGCTTCATCCATTCCATCGCACCTGGTACGCGGGCTGGGCTTGTGGTCGGCGACGGCGATTGTTATCGGCGACACGATTGGAACGGGAGTCTTCCTGGTCTCGAGTGACATGGCACGGGCCGTGGGGTCGGCGGCGCTGGTCATCGTGGCGTGGATATTGGGCGGATTCGTCGTTCTGCTCGGCGCTTTGTGCTATGCGGAACTTGGAGCGGCGTTTCCGAAGGCGGGCGGCCCGTACGTGTATCTGGGACGCGGACTCGGGCCGCTGTGGGGATTTTTGTTTGGCTGGATGAGTTCGTTTCTCGATCGTCCGGTGGCGATGGCGGCGCTGGGGGCGGGGTTCATCCGGTTCATGAGTTTCTTCTTCCCAGCCGTTGCGGCGCCTCTGTGGACAGGCCGCCTGGCACACACGGATATCACGTTCACCGCGGCGCAGCCACTCGCGGCGATAGTCGTGATTCTGGTGACCGCAATCAATTACTTCAGCGTGAAGCTCAGCGGCGGGATTCAGGTCCTGGTCACGTCATTGAAGGTTGGCGCGATCGTCATCATTGCTTTCGGGGGCTTGCTACTCAGCCACAAATCTGCGGTCACGGCAGCTTCACCAGCAGAACCGCTTCATGGGCTGGGCACGATTGGCGCGCTTCTGACCGCTCTGGTTCCGGCGATGTGGGCCTACAACGGGTTCAACGATCTGGGCGATCTTGGCGAAGAAATTTCCAAACCGGAAAAGAATATTCCGCGGGCCATCCTCCTCGGGCTATTCACCATCGCGGGACTTTATCTTCTGGTGAACATTGCTTACTTTCACGTCCTGCCGTTCGCGGCCGTGGCGGCTTCCCAGCATATTGCGTCGGATGTGGTGCAGGCATTTGCGGGGAGCAGCGGCGCGGCGTGGCTGACGCTGGCCATGGCAATTTCCGCTTTTGGTGCGCTGCATGTTGTGATCCTGACCGGAGCGCGGATTCCTTACGCGATGGCGCGGGATGGCGTGTTCTTTCAGTTCGCGCAACGCGTGCATCCATCATTCAGCACGCCGACGGGAGCGCTGTTCTTTCTGGGAGCGGTTGCCACAGTTCTCGCGCTCACCGGAACGTTTGAAGAACTCTATTCCCTGTTTATTTTTGCGGTCTGGATTTTCTTTGCGCTGACGGGGATCGCTTTGCTGCGGCTTCGTCGGGTTGAACCAGACTTGGTAAGACCGTACAAAGCGTGGGGATATCCGTGGACGCCTCTGATTTTCACTGGAGTCGCGATCGCGCTGACGGTGAATCTCTGGATGGTAAGGCCTGTGCGATCGACAATAGGACTGGGAGTGATCCTGCTGGGGATTCCATTCTTCTACCGGTGGCGGAAGCAGGGATAGCCATCCTTGAATATGTTCCCCGACTAAGTCGAAATTCCGACTGAGGTTCTTCTCCGACGTCTACGAATGGAACGCTGGGACTTTGATCGGTTCCAAGTGTGCGGTGAAGCGAAACAGGAATGGGGCTTCGTGGCTGAGATGGATACCCGCGATGCGGTCGCGATTTTTCCAGACCTCCAGAATTACGTGGAATACGTAATCGATGTGGCTCTGGGTATAGATTTGATTGGGACAGATCGCGGTAGCTATGGGCAGGTCATCTGGGCTACGCCGGTTACCTGGGGCGTGCTTTGTTTCATTTGCGACGGATCGATGCTCTGATCCTTCGGAGCGGTCGCCCAGATGGTGAATGTGCCACTAAGGCCAGGAATGTTCGTACATGTTGCGATGCCATTGTCGTCAATGTTGATCTCGTTTGCGGGCGTCGGCGTCGGCGCAGTGAACCAAGGTCGAGAGTTCCACCATCGAACGTTAACCGGGACGCTCCCGGTTGAGCCATGAGATGTGCCCATCGCCGTGAATTGGACCTGGCCGTTTGGCGAACTCTTCGCGTCAGCAGTAGCTGGTGTGATGGTGACCGACTTCAACCCGGTGCTGGATCCGCAGGAGAGACACGCAGCACAGAGAAGACAAAGTGGAATGAGCGAAGGGAGGAACCGGAACTTGCTCATGGGACCTCGATGGAAACGGGCGTTGGCGTTGAAAAACGCAAAACCCCTTCCGTTGGAAGCATTCTACACTTCAGGATTGCCTGATCCCAGCGGCAAGGACCTGAAATTTCAACGCGTGACAGGAGTCTTCGCTTGCTGCCGCCCGCGCCTCAGGAGTGGTAGACTCGAACGTTTTCGGCGAGAGGTAGAGTGATGAGCATTCAGAGAGTGGGAGTAGTGGGCGCGGGGACGATGGGGAACGGGATCGCGCATGTGTTCGCGCGCGGAGGATTCAGCGTTGTTCTATGCGACGTGGAACAGAAGTTCCTCGATCGCGGGCTGGGGACGATCTCGAAGAATCTTGATCGGGAAGTGGCGAAGAGCAAGATCACGGCTGCAGACAAAGATGCGGCGCTGGCGCGCATTCAGTCGGTAACGGATCGCAGCAAGTTGGCGGACTGTGATTTTGTAGTGGAGGCCGCGACCGAGAGATTTGAAATCAAGACGGAAATTTTTCGAGATCTGGACCGGCTGACGCGGCCGGAGGTCATTCTCGCGTCGAATACATCGTCTATCTCAATCACGAAGCTGGCAGCGACTACAAAGCGTCCGGAAAAAGTCATCGGGATGCACTTCTTCAACCCGGTGCCGGTGATGAAACTGGTGGAGGTGATTCGTGGGCTGGCGACTGCCCAGGAGACGTTTGAGGCGGTCCGTAATCTATCAGTGAAACTGGAGAAGACTCCGGTCGAGGTGAACGATGCTCCGGGCTTCGTTTCGAACCGGGTGCTGATGCCTCTGCTGAATGAGGCGATGTATGCCGTGATGGAAGGCGTGGCTACGCCGGAAGCCGTGGATGAAGTTTTCAAGCTGGGCATGGCGCATCCGATGGGACCGCTGACTTTGGCGGATTTCATTGGGCTGGATGTTTGTCTCGATATCATGCGCGTGTTGCAGAGCGGCCTGGGCGATCCGAAGTACCGGCCATGCCCGCTGTTAATCAAGATGGTGGATGCGGGATGGCTAGGACGGAAGAGTGGAAGAGGATTTTACACCTACTGAAGATTGTCGATTGATGATTTGCCGATCGAAAAACGACAACACGATTGGTGGTGCTATCTTCTCGGGGCGGCTTGTGGCATAGCCACGGGATCGGCCGACGTGATCATAAACGATTTGCTATTCACGGCACTGCTGGTCGTGGCCTCCTGTATGTTCCTCGGCTTGTTGCGGCCGTGGTGGCCCTGGCGCTGGGTATTGACGGTGGGAATATTTATTCCGCTCACGGAATTGGCGGCGTACTTGTTGCTGACGGTGAAGCCGTCGCGCGCACAGGTGTACGGATCGTTTCTGGCATTTCTTCCCGGGTTCGCCGGGGCATACGGGGGATCGGTCATGCGCCGCGTGGCGCACAATCTAAAAGGACG
>JASLEQ010000039.1 GCA_030151135.1 Candidatus Sulfotelmatobacter sp.
AACCCTGCGGTCGGGACCTTCGGCAACTGTTCGCCGCAACTGGATGGCTTGCGTTCACCGCATTACACCGACGTCGACATGAGTTTGCATAAGGACTTCCCGGTTACGGAGCGGTTCAAAGTGCAATTCCGGACCGATTTCATCAACGCTTTCAACCACGTCCAATACAACGCACCCAACATGGGTCTGGGGTCCACTATGGGGCAGATTACGGGCGCACAGCCTCCACGAAACATTCAGCTGGCGCTAAAAATCTATTATTAATACACGGGCACGTACGATGGTGCGGGCGGGCATTTCGCCCGCACCATCTACGTCATTTCTCAGAGAGGGCGCTTAAAAAGTCATTTCCAAATGCAGAGTTATACGGGGAACGTCGCGGCAATTCTTGCCTTAGCGGGTTGGTTCGGTCAAGGGGCCATTCTGCTCTCTCAGCAATCCCAAGCTCCGCCTTCGCGACCTTCTCTCACTCCAGAAAAAGCTGTAAGCCTGGCGGAAGAAGGGCGATGCGGCGAAAGCCTTGGCGGCCTGAAGCGTGCGATGGCGACCACTGTTCCCGCTGAGGTGCGGAAACAGGCCGGCGTGCTCGGGGTGCGCTGCGCTCTGGCTATGGATGATCGTGATGCAACCAACGAGTTCATCCGGCTGTTGACCAGGCAATTCCCCAAGGACCCGGACGTACTCTTTGTGATCGTCCACGCTTATTCCGACCTATCGACGCGATCAGCCCAGGATCTTGGGCGCTACGCTCCGCAGTCTATAGCCGCCCATAAATTGAACGCTGAGGCGCTAGAGATGCAAGGCAAATGGGAGCAGGCGCAGCACGAGTACGAAGGCATCATCCAAAAAGATCCGAATGCTCGCGGCATGCACTTCCTGCTGGGCAGGCTGCTTCTCTCGCGGCCCGACGCCGGGCCCGATGCGGCGGAACGCGCGAAACAACAGTTCCTCAAAGAAATCCAAATCGATCCCGGCAATGCGGGAGCGCACTACATTTTGGGGGAGCTATCGCGTCGTGATGAGAAATGCGAGGAGGCACTTCCGCAATTCTCCGAGGCCATCAAAAATGATTCCAATTTTGCTGAGGCCTATCTTGGCCAGGGACTTTGCCTCGTGGCTTTGAAGAAGTACGAAGAGGCGATTGCGCCCCTGCGGAGTGCGGAGCGCCTCACCCCCGGAAATCCAGAGGTCCACCACACCCTGGCTACGGCGTTGCAGAGGTCCGGGCACAAAGAAGAAGCCGAAAAGGAATTCTCCATCCACAGCAGTCTCACCTCGGGGCAGAACGCCGACAGCCCAAGATAGCCAGATACTTTGCGAATGGACTGCGCTGAAATGCCTGAAAGTTGTCCGACGGCGGAAACAGGAACCATCATGCCGAACGCGTCTGACGAGATTTCCAGCGGAAGACGGGCTCTGCACATCACGGCGGTCGCCGTGCTGATTGCGCTTTTTGTGAGCCCGTTCCTTGTGGCGCAGGAATCGGCTCCTGTCATGCCCATGCAAGCGCGCGCAGAAGACGGGGCCGCATTTCGCTGGCTGAACAAAAAGGTGCTAAGTTCCCGCTTGCTCGACAGCATGGAGGATCTTTCCTCCTGGTCATTTGCCGGCGTTGGTGAGATGACGCTGACTTCAGATCGAGCCATGAACGGGGTGCACGCTTTACGGATCCGCTCCACGACCAATGTGGCACGGGCCGGCGGAGATGAAGAATGGGAAGACCTCGTGGCCACGCGGAAGTTCGCCAATGAGGACTGGACGGGGTTCAACCGCATCTCTCTCTGGGTCTATCCAGACATCGTCGGCGCTCCTGCGATCGCCTGCACGCTCGTGCTTCATAATGACGGCAAACACAAACTTCCCGACCGATATAACGAGGGCCGCCACGAATCGATCCTTCTCAAGAATCATGCGTGGAATCAGATCGTGTGGGAGATCGCGCCCCTCGACCGCGATCGTGTCACGGCTCTCGATTTCGCCTACAGTCTTCCCAAGAAGCTTCCCGATCCGGGGGATCGCACGGTTCTCGATCTGGATCAACTTGAATTGCAAACCGTCGTGCCCGACCACGTTGAAGGGTGGAACGTTGCCGCGGGCAAAATCGCTTTCAGCCACAGCGGGTACACAGCCGGGGAGCAGAAGTCGGCCATAGCCAGCGATCTAGGGGCACGGGAATTCTCTCTCATCGATCAAGACACAGGGCAGGCGGTTTTCACAAAATCGATCGATGGGGCCACGACCCCGCTTGGCAACTATCAGACTCTGGACTTTTCGGAGTTCCAACAGCCCGGTACCTACGCCATCAAAGCCGGTGACACTCTGACCCGCCCTTTCCGAATCGGCGACGACGCATGGCGTAACAGCATTTGGAAAGCCATCAACTTCATGTACAGCGAGCGCTGTGGCACCGAAATTACAGGCATCCACAACCGTTGTCATCAGGACATCTACACCACGCATCAAGACCAGCGAATTGTGGTCAATGGCGGATACCATGATGCCGGCGACCTAAGCGCCACCGGGCACACGCCGGCAATGGCGTATGCGTTGTTTTCTCTGGCCGACTCCCTCAAGCGCCAGGGGGAAGACTCCGCATTAACCGCTCGTCTGCTGGAAGAAGCGAAGTGGGGCTTGCATTGGGTCTTGAAGACCCGCTTCGGCGATGGCTATCGCAGCACGGGACAACTGGTCAGCTACTGGACTGACGGCATCATGGGAACGGCGGATGACCGCTTCGGGGAAGCCGTAAACGATCCAGAATGGAATTTTCGTGTGACTGCGGTGGAGGCCCTGGCGGCCCGGGTGTTGAAAGATAGCGACCCGGAATTGGCATCCCGCAGCCTGGCCACTGCGGAAGAAGATTGGAAATTTGCGGTGGCCGGGCTAAAAACCGCGGCTCCACGTCCTGAAGTCTACGGCGCATCGGATGAACTGGAGAGAACTTCTTTCGGAGTCGTCGCGTCAATCGAACTTTATCAAGCAACCGGAGAGCAGCGGTACGCCGATGAGGCTGTCCTGCTGGGCGATCAATTGCTGGCATCGCAAGAACGCAGGCTGCAGCCTTGGAGTATTCCCTTGACGGGCTATTTCTATACCGGCCCCAAGCGTGAAAACCTATTTCACCGGTTTCACATCGGCCAGGAACAGGAGCCGATTATGGCTCTCGTCCGGCTGTGCGAAGCATTGCCGAATCACGACAACTGGATGAAGTGGTATTCGGCTATTGTTCTGCACTCGCAGTATTACCTGAAGGCCGCAGCAGCGGTCGACGAACCATATGGTGTGTTGCCCGCCGGGATCTATCGCGACAGCGAAGTTCGCCT
>JASLEQ010000061.1 GCA_030151135.1 Candidatus Sulfotelmatobacter sp.
TCTCATCATCTTGACCGCCGCTCTGTGCGTGCTCTCGACGCTAATGGGCTGGGTTTTCGATCGCCGCCGCGATTTCGCCATCATGAAAGCTTTGGGAGCATCCGAAAAATTGCTCAACGGATTCTTTGCCGCCGAAGCCGCCGCACTCGGCGCAACGGGAGCCGTCATCGGATTTCTTCTCGGCATCGGCATCGCCGCCTGGATCGGCCGTGCCAACTTTCACGCCGCAGTGATGCCTCGCTTCAGTGTGCTTCCAGTGATCCTCAGCGGTAGCATCTTAGTAACGCTGTTGTCGTCAATTCTTCCAATCTCGCTCTTGCGCCGCGTGCAGCCTGCGGTCATCCTGAGGGGAGAGTGAAATGATTCAGATCAAGAACGTCACAAAGCTCTATCCCGCGAAAGAGACGGGCAACGGGGCCGGCAAAGACAGCGGCGCAATTCACGCGCTCGACCACATCAACCTGCACGTCACACCGGGCGAGTGGCTGTCGATCATGGGGCCGTCCGGGTCGGGCAAATCAACGCTCGTCAATCTCATTGGATGCCTCGACCAGCCGACGTCAGGCGAGATCTGGCTCGATGGAGAAAATGTCGCCGGAATTTCCGCCTCGGAACTAAATCGTGTCCGTGCCGAAAAGATCGGATTCATCTTCCAGCAATTTCACCTGATCCCATTTCTCACAGCCGTCGAGAACGTCATGCTGGCCCAGTATTTCCACAGCATGACCGATGAAAAAGAAGCCGTCGACGCCCTCGCCCGCGTGGGCCTTGGCGATCGTGCCCATCATTTGCCCTCGCAACTCTCCGGAGGCGAACAGCAGCGGGTCTGTATTGCGCGCGCTCTGATTAACGATCCGCGCATCATTCTCGCCGACGAGCCCACGGGTAATCTCGACGCCCAGAATGAAGAAATCGTGCTGCGACTGCTGCGCGAGTTCCATCAGCAAGGACGCACCATCGTCATGGTCACGCACGATCCCGTAGTGGCGCGCCTGGCCGACCGCCGCATCGAACTGCATCATGGAAAAATCGCGTCCATGGAAACTTTCTCCATGGCCGACGAAGAACAGCTTGACGAAGTTCTCGAAGAGCTTTGGGTTCTCGAAGAACACGGAGAGATCGCCGAAGTTGAGCGCCTGGAAGTTCACGGAGCTCTACCCGTCAGCATGGCCATCGAAAAGATGATCGAGATGGAATTCGTAGTTTCCACACCCCATCCGCCCGAGGCCCACGATCACAAGCCATTCGTGAATCCCTGCCACGACGCGCTGAAGCCCGTCTCGGCCTCGACCGGAGATGGCACACTCGTCGTGCAACTCACTCCCCGCGGACGCGAAAAAGCCGGCAGCATCATTCGCCGGCATCGTCTGGCAGAGCGCCTGTTCACCGATAGCTTGGCGATGGACAGCGAATCGGAAATCGAGCAGCAGGCCTGCAAGTTCGAGCACATCCTCTCGCCCGAAGCCACCGACAAGATCTGCACGTTTCTTGGACATCCGCGAACGTGCCCTCACGGCGCGCCTATTCCGCTCGGCCCCTGCTGCCGTGCGGCAGGAATGGTTCCTGTCGCAACGCGGGAAGCGGTTCGCTCGAAATAGGTCCGTTTGCTGCGCGTCAGCGGTAGGGATTCTCGATTTTCAATCCGCCAATTCGGCGCCCGTCCTGCATATCCTCGCTGTACAACACCGAGCATCCAGACTCCTGAGCCGCCGCCACAATCAGCGACTCATACCAGGAGAATTGATGCTGAGTTCGGATTCGGATCGCCTCCACAAAGAGACGGGGTGAAGACTGCACCGCCAGTAGCGGCCTGAAAATTGTCGAGAAATATTCTTCAGCGATGGGAACTGTGAGGGGTTCTTTAAAACGAGTGAAGCCTACGTTGAAGAACTCTTGCACAACCTGGTAGCTGACCACGCCCTGCTTCGTGGAAATCGCATTACGAATCAACTTTGACGAGCGCAGGGCCTTTTCATGGTCACGCGGGTCGAAATCGTACACAAAGACGTTCGTGTCCAGGAAATATCTAACGCTCATTCATCTCTTCCCGAGTGACCTTGCGGCCCGCGACCACGGTACCGCGTATCCTTTGCATCAGGCGATCGTACGCTTCGGCATCCCCGCCGCGCGCCGTATACTGTTCGAGCCATTCACGGAACGCGTCATTGAGCGTTCTGTGTTCGGACCGCGCGGTTTGCCGCGCCCGCTCGATAAGATGGTCCTCGGCGCTTAATGTGATATTCCTCATAGAGGAATTGTACACTACTTTGGTGTACACTGAAACAGTGTAGGAGACACCTTTATCTCGACCGCTTCATCCCAACCCGCGCGTCGCCCCACCATTGGCGTCTTCGACTCCGGTTTTGGCGGCCTTACAGTCCTTAAAGCATTACTTGAGATCGTTCCGAACTCCGATTACGCCTATTTCGGGGACACTGCCCGGCTTCCCTATGGTTCGAAATCGGCGGAGACCGTCGCCAAATATGCCGTGGAAGCCGCGCACTGTCTCGAATCCCAAGGCGCACAATTGCTTGTCATTGCTTGTAATAGCGCCACGGCCTTGGCTTTGGATCGCATCACGGCCGCGGCGCACGTCCCGGTCATTGGAGTCGTCGAGCCGGGTGCGTCCGCGGCAGAGGCAGCCACTCAGAATCGAAAAATCGTTGTCGTCGGCACGGACGCTACAGTCAGTAGCCATGCCTATCGCAAGGCACTCGAAGCACGCGGCCTGAGGGCTCGCGAGAAAGCCTGCCCTCTGCTAGTGCCACTCGTCGAAGAAGGATGGATTGACCATTCCGTTACCGAGCAGGTCGCACGCATCTATCTTGGCGAAGCTTTCGCCGATGGCTTCGATGATGCCGACACGCTCGTGCTCGGCTGCACGCACTATCCTCTGCTTAGGCCTTTGATCACCCGCGTCACGCCGTCTCACGTGAAAATCGTTGACTCGGCGGAATCCACAGCGCGCGAGGTCGCGACTCGTTTGCCTCAGTTGGTACCGCCTGATCCCAACCAGGAGCGCCGATCCGTCCCTCGATTGAAGTTTTTTGCCACCGATTCCACGGACAAATTTCGGCGCTTAGGCCAGCGCTTTCTCGGCCATCCGATCGAGCACGTTCAGCACGTCGATTTGAAGGAGTAGGAGATTGACCTGGACGAGCTTGCGAAGTGGCACCACAGCTTTTCTGCAAGCGATCAGCTTGAGTCTCAATACTCTCCCGGGCGGAGAGGACAGCTCTTTGGCCAGCGTAGTTGGCACAACTTGGGACGCCTTGGAAGGGCGGCCGGTTAGGGCAGCGTCGGAATGGAAGACTGAAAGCTTTCGGCCTAGCCGCCGATCCGTCTCAGTACAGATGGAAGTCGACTTCCACCGCGATTTCAAACGGCACTGGATGCCCGTCTTTCATTGCCGGCTCAAAGCGCCAAGTCTTGACAGCCTGAATCGCCTTCTCGTCAAGTCCCATGCCCAGGCTGCTTAACACACGAATGTTGGTGGGATGCCCCTGCGCATCAACGATGACGCCCAGAGTACAGACGCCCTGATACTTGGCTTTGCGTGCTTCTTCGGAGAATTCCGGTTCAGGCGAGTAAATCGCCCGTGGCGGAGTAGCACCACTGCCCATGCGGAAAACACCGCCGCCGGTACCACCGCCCTCGCCCGGTCCGAACCCGCCGCCTTTTCCCGAACCCACGCCGCCGCCGGAACCAGTGCCGATGCCGCCTCCCGAGCCGGTTCCATTCGATGGCAACACTGCATGCGCCATCGGATCACCCAGGTTTGGCATGTTGTTGTTCAGAGCCAGATGCACCTGAGGAGGAATGATCACCGTCGGCTCGGCCGTCAGTTTGGGGTGTTCGTTGCGCACTACCACCATCGGAGGCGTGATCTGCTCCAGCGAGAACTTGGGTAGTTTTCCCTTGCTCGCCTGGAGCACGTCGCGGTCGCCGCCACCACCACCGCCGCCAACTTGCGTCTTCGAGGGCTTCAGCGGAGGAAGATCCGAGGGATCCACCAGTGCCACGATAGGCTTGCTGGGTTGCGCAACCGTGACGGTGTGCTTGAACACGATATAGCTCAGCGCAATGATTCC
>JASLEQ010000071.1 GCA_030151135.1 Candidatus Sulfotelmatobacter sp.
GTGATCTCACTGGGCAAGGCCGGACATACGATGGTCGAGGCTCTGAGTGAGGAAGTGGGCGCGTCACTCCAAGGTATCGTTGCGAGTTCGGTCCAACCAAACTTTCAAATTCCCGGATTTCGTTATTTTCACGGCGGACATCCGACGCCAAATGCGGAGTCGATGCAAGCGGCGACCGCGATACTCCGTGCGGTAGAAGCGCAGCCTGCTTCCGCTCTCGTGCTGTTCCTGATCAGCGGAGGAGGGTCGTCGATTGTCGAGAAGCCCATTGATGAGGAAATATCCCTTGACGACCTGGTTGCGACTTATCGCGTGCTTGTCCATTCCGGAGCGCCGATTGCCGAAATCAATGCGGTACGCAAACATGTCTCTGCGGTGAAAGGCGGCCGGCTCGCACAGGCAGCCTTTCCTGCGCAGCAGGTCTCACTACTTGTTTCCGACGTGCCGGATAGCACGCCCGATGCGTTAGCTTCCGGGCCGACGACTCCAGATTCGACGAGCGTAGAGGATTGCTACCGGATCGCAGAGAAGTACGACATGTTGAAACAATTTCCGCACTCCACACGCGAACTGTTCGAGCGGCATGCGCTGGAGGAGACGCCGAAGTCGGATGATCCCATATTTCACAAGTCCCGCTGGTGGACGATTCTGTCGAACCAGAGTGCGATCGAGGAAGCGAGCGTGGCTGCCGAGAGAGCTGGATTCATCGTGCACGTCGACAACTCGTGCGATGACTGGGACTACGAGAAAGCGGCAGACTATCTGCTGACCAAAGTTCGCGAGGTACGAAAGCAATTCTCTCCGGTGTGCCTGGTTTCCGGCGGCGAAGTCACAGTGAAAGTGACGGATGGGGGCGTTGGGGGACGCAATCAGCAATTCGCGCTGGCTTGCGCGGAGAAGATTGCTGGCGAGAACATCACTGTGCTCAGCGCAGGAACAGATGGAATCGACGGGAACAGTTCTGCAGCGGGAGCTGTGGTCGATGGAAGCACGGTTGAGAGAGCACGCGCACGAGGCTTGGATTCGAAAACGGCCCTGGCCAAGTTTGACGGGTATCCGTTCTTTTCGGCGCTTGGCGACCTAGTTGAGACCGGACCGACCGGAAACAACCTTCGTGATCTCAGAATTCTGCTGGCGTTCTGATCAGGAAGCAAATGGCAAGGACCTATGCAGATGTCGGCAAACTGCATAGGCCCTTCGCGTTGCTCAGGAACAAGCCTGAGTGATGACTGGATCCACAGAAGACTGTTACGCGCAACTCTATGCAGTCTTCTGCATGTGGGCCATCGCTTCATCCATGCTGCGCTTCATTTCGTCCCCAGACATGTCTTTGACGTGGGTTGCGATCGACCACTTGTGGCCGAAGGGGTCTTTTAATTTGCCATAGCGGTCGCCCCAGAATTGATCTGAGACCGGCATCTCAGTCTGCGCTCCTGCTTTGACGGCACGAGCGAAGGCCTCATCCACGTTATTCACGTAGATATGAAGTCCGCTGCTGCTGTTTCCTACGGATTCGGGAGCCAAGGAACCGAACTCCGGAAATTCATCGGCGAGCATGATGATGGAGTCACCGATTTGCAGTTCCGCATGCATGACTTTGCCATCGGGACCTTTCATGACTCCGCGGTCTTTCGCGCCGAATGCCTCTTTATAAAACTCAATTGCCTTCGCGGCGTTTCGAACCGTGAGGTACGGTGTGAGCGTGTGATATCCGTCGGGAATTGGTTTCACTGCCATAAGGCCTCCTGAAAGTAGAGTGTTTTCGGGCAGTCTACACCCGTTCGCGGGAAGGAATTGTAAAAGGAAAAACAAAAAGGGATTTTACTGCGGTGAGGTACGAGCTCCACAGGGAAACGCCCTAGAAGAACCGCGTCACGCCTTCTTCCAGGACAACGACCCGGTCTTTAATTCCGGCCGCGCTGGCTTCCTGATCGAGCAGTTGGAGCGGCTCATCGACGGGCTCATGGGAGAGGCGGAAGGTGCCGTAGTGCATCGGGACCATCCAGCGGGCATTCAGGTCAAGGAAGGCCCGGGTCGCATCCGCGGGATTGGTGTGAACGTTGCGATATTGCGGGGGGTCGTATGCACCGATGGGCAGAAGAGCGAGTTCTGGAGACAACCGGCGGCCGATTTCGGCGAATCCGTTGAAATAGGCGGTATCACCCGCGTGGTATACGGAGTGCTTTCCGGTTTTGAGGACGAATCCTCCATAACCTCTTTGCGAATCTTTGAGAATGCGAGCGCCCCAGTGCCGCGAGGGGACGTGGGTGATGGTCAAGTTGCCGTGACGGGAGTTCTTCCACCAGTCGAGTTCGATGATTTCGGAGAAACCGAGATCGGAAACAAGATCAGAAACGTGAGTAGGGATAACAATGGCCGGGGCGACGCCGCGCGTGCGCAGATTATTCTGCACGATGGCGCGAAGCGAAGGCCGATGCAGGTGATCGAAATGAGCGTGCGAAACCAGGACAAGATCGATTGGCGGAAGGTCGGCAATCCGCAATCCGGGACGACGCAGCCGCTTTAACACAAAAAGCCAGCGGGCAAAATTGGGATCAATCAGGACTGTCTTACCGCCCATCTGCAGGAAGAAGCTGGCATGTCCGATGAAGGTGACGCCGAGTTCTCCATTACTAGCGAGGCGAGGCTTGTACGTTTGACCGGAGCGCGGGGTGACAGCAGAGTGGCGCAGCAGACGTCCGAACTGGGTCGCACGCTTGCGAAGGGCCGGATTACGGAGCGTTTGCTTGATCATCCCGCTACAGAGTCTGGAGGAGTTACGGTGTCGTCAACCAGCAGGCGAACGAATAAGTGCTAAAAGAACTCCCAAGATTTTAGATGAGTATTGGTGGACCCGTGCTGCTTTTTACTTTCCTTGACAGTACGAGGGTAACGGATCAGGAAACAGCGTGCGAATCGGGAGCCCTGCGTCGGAAGTCTTTCGAAGAAGAGCCGCCATTGAATGTCGCGTGGCGGCTCTCGTCCAGTGGTTTATTCGGATTCCGCAGTGGTGATCCAGCGGGTGCGGGGAATTTCGCGATGTCCCTCATCATCGTAGAAAAATTTCATTGGATGATCGGAATGAGCGTTCGGTACAGGACGGTCATTGACGGAACTGAATCGAGGAGCGTCGTAAGAAACGGGCAGAGGATTCCGCGTGGTGTACGTCGCTTCGTTGAGAGTCGATCCACTGGGAGGCAGCGCGCCAATGAAAACGCCGTATGGATTGCCGTTCGAATACGTGACACCGATGTAATCGGCAACCATTGGCCCGTTGTCGGAGACGGGAAGCCAGCTGACACTCATGGGGCCGCCGAGCTTGGCTCCGGCCGTCCAGGTTGCACCGCCGTCGGTGGACGTGGTGAATCCGACATTCAACTGACACGTGGTGATGGTGCAATTCGTGTTCGAGTAATAGTAGTAGACGATGGTGACGTGGGCGCTGGCACCGGAAGTCGCGGGGTCGGCGCCGATGCCGGGAAGGAAGTGATCGACGGTGCTGGTAGTAGCGTCGATCGGGATGCGAGTTACGGCGCTCCATGTAGTGCCATTCGACGAAGTACTCATGACGATGTCGTTGGCGGAACAGCCGCCGCGGAACCGGCAATCGGCCCACACGACGTAGACATTGCCGGCGCCATCGATGGAGGCGGAAGGCAGATCGGGATTGCGAATGCCGGCGGCATCGAAATGGCTATCGATGGAAGCAATGGCCTGGCTGCGTCCCCAACTGGTTCCTCCGTTGGTTGAACTGAATACGTCGATACCTCCGCCCTCGAAGGGAACAATGACGGTGCCATTGGGTTGGACGACGGGTTCGCCGCCGAGTCCGCCGGCGTGATCGGAGGAGGCGAGGCCGGGTCCCCAGGTCTGGCCGCCATCTTTGGAGACGCTCATCAGGACATCACCGGTGCCGAAGGCCTGGTCCCACTCGGTATAGCAGTTGCCGTAGTAGGGGCTGGTGGGAGTGTTGTCGCAGACGGTCCAATTCTTATCGTCGAGATGTGTTTTATCGATGATGACGGGATTGCTCCAGTGAAGTCCGTCGGCGGAGCGACTGACGGCGACATCGCCGATGAGGCCGGAATTCTCGTTCAGGCCGGCGAGCGGAAGTGTGGAGATGAGCCAGACTGCGTGTTTGGCGTCGTAGGCGACTGCGGGATCGGCGGCGGCGCCGTATGGTCCGTTCTTGTAATTCTTGGTGAGAGCAGGGAGCAGGCCGTAATGCCAGGTCTTTCCGCCGTCGGTGGAAGTGGAAAAGCCGATGTCACCGCTGCCCCATCCGATGGAACCGGGCCGGCGGGCAACGTGGAAGGCTGAGACGATGGTGTTGCCCCAGGCGAGCATGTGAGGTTCAACTTCGGTCCGATGATCGCTGTCAGAGTTGGTAAGCGTGTCGACGCTGATTCGTACGGGGCCATTCTGAGCGAAAGCGGGCGAGACGAGGGGAAGGGCGAGGGCTAACAAGGCGCCGCAAACGATTCGAATGGGGCGAAAGATGGTCGGCAAAAAAACTTTCATCGGGAAATATCCTTGGGGTGAGGAGTCAATTGGCTGCAGGGGACGATCCAGCGAACCGTGGACCGCAAGTCGTCCCGCACTATATCGCATAGCGGGAGGGCTGTCGATGTGAAGAGATTTTCACAGTGGCAGCGGGGAAAGTTGTGAGGATTTTCGCGGGCGATTGCTTGACCTGAATTGGGAGTGTCATATCTAATCCGAGAAAGCCCGCTACTGGGGACATCAAGGAGATCTCCGCATGAAAGTTGCGTTTCTGGGGTTGGGAATTATGGGTCAATCGATGGCCACGAACCTGGCGAAGGCCGGCCATGAAGTGACGGTATGGAACCGGACTCCGGGAAAGATGGTGGAAGGCGCAGCGATTGCGCCGACGCCCGCAGCGGCCGCCCAAGGCGCGGAAGTAGTGTGGCTTTGCGTTTCGGATACGGATGCGGTGGAGCAAGTCATTTTCGGAAGCGATGGCGCCGTGTCGTCGTTGGCCGCGGGAGCGGTAATCGCGGACTCGAGCACGATTTCCCCTTCGGCTACGATCAAGTTTGCGGAGCGGGTTGGCGCGAAGGGAGTGACGTGGGTTGATGCGCCGATGACGGGCTCGAAAATTGGGGCGCGTGATGGGACGCTCGTGTTCATTGTGGGCGGGGCGGAGGACCAGGTAGAACGTCTGAAGCCGCTGTTTGCGGCGATGGGAAAGAAGATCTTCCGCATGGGCGATACCGGAAAAGGCCAGGCGACGAAACTGGCGATGAACCTGCAGATCGCGATGATCTATGAAGGATTTGCAGAAGCTTTGACGTTAGCCACAAAACTTGGCGTCGACACCCAACAATTGGTTTCGTTGATTGAAGCGACCATGGTCCGCTCGGGAGTGGTGGAGTACAAGGCGCCGTTCGTTTTGCAGCGTGACTTTACGCCAAACTTTCCGCTACGGCTGATGCATAAAGATATCCGGCTGACGCTGGAGGCCGCGAAAGAAGCCCGGGTAAAACTGCCGGGTTTGGAGACGGTCGAGGAAGTGTACGAAATGGCGACCGAAGACGGCCACAAGGATCTGGATTACGCCGCGACCCTGACGCTGCTGGAGAAATGGGCCGGAGTGCAGGTGAAAGGCGAAGCAGCGTAGAGCAGGTTCCGCGATAGCAACCCATTAATCTGCGATCACTTTGGCGAAAACGTCATGATCGACGTTGCCGCCGGTAATTACGGTTCCCACGCGCTTGCCCTTCAGGGCAGACTTTTCTTTCAGAGCGGCGGCTAATCCTGCAGCGCCCGCCCCTTCAGCAACGTTATGTGTATCGGTGAAGGTCGCCTTCATGGCCTGGGCGACTTCTTCTTCACTCACCTGAACAATGTGGTGGACATTTTGGAAGATGACTTCGAGGGATGCGTCATCGGGCGTGCTGCAAGCCATTCCATCCGCCAAAATTGTGGTTACGGGGGCGGCAATCTTGCGACCCGCGTCGAAGGAAAGCGCGTAAGCGGGCGCGCCCTCCGACACGACTCCTACAATTGTTGTTTTCAGATTCAGACCATTGCGAACGGCAGCGCACGAGCAGATGCTGGAGCCTTGGCCAATCGGAACATAGACGACATCCAGGTTTGGAACCGCGGAGAAGAACTCCAGCCAGTAAGTTGCGACTCCTCTTACGATGTCGCGGTGATAGGACGGGACGAACTGCCATCCGTGCTGGGCGGCGAGTTTCTGCGCGTGTTCTTTGGATTCCTGATAGTCCTTGCCGAACTCGATTAGATTTCCGCCCTGAGCACGCATTGCAGCATTCTTCTCTGTGCTATTGCCTCGCGGAACCACGATGTTTGCGGTGACGCCGAAGCGGCGTGCAGCCAGCGCAACGGACTGCCCATGATTGCCGCGCGTCGCGGTCACCAGTCCGGTGATGCGGCTGTTCGCTCGAAATAGCTCTGCCGCATACGCAATGGCAGTCCGAGCCTTAAAAGCGCCCGTGGGAGTATGGTTCTCGTGTTTCAACCACAATTCCGCGCCCAGCCGTTGGGAGAGCAGAGGCCAGACATACTGCGGAGTAGGCGGCATCTTGGAGTAGACGAGTTCGCCAGCAGACCG
>JASLEQ010000130.1 GCA_030151135.1 Candidatus Sulfotelmatobacter sp.
CTTGGCAGCATCGTTCGGGGATTTCCCGTAGGTGCGTGCAGCGGGTGGTGTAGCCCCCTGTGGTTGCCTACAGTCCGCGCGAATTACTGAAGATGATTCAAGCGAATGGGATGCGAGTCGGCGGTGTTTGCATCGGTAACGGGAGAAACGGAAATGATGGTGAACCGCTGCTCTTTGCTGCCGGTTGGTTCGGGCCGCAGAAGGATGGAATTCCCTTGCAAGCGAAAGTTGGCGCGCTGGTCCAGCGAAAGATCGATGCGGTGCCGATGGTGGCGAGGACGAATATGGTAGACCACGTTTTCAGATTGCAGCGTGTATTCCTGACAGATCGAGGCTGTCTTGTTTAGCTGCCCGGCCTTGCAGGGGACGGAATTCATCTGCAGGAGTTGTCCGGCCTGATACGGTTCAGAATTTTTTGCGTGGACGGACGAGCCTGCGATCAGAAGAACAAAACAAAGCGCGGTGCGTCGCATGAATCATCTCCCCAGACGAACGCCGGTTAACAGTGAAGATATTGTCTACGGCGCGGCTGCTGTGGAGCAGGTCACTTCGGTAACAGGGCTGAAGTACCGCAGGAATTGAGGAGCTCGCCAAGGACGCTCAACGCTCGCACAGAGCTTCCAGAGTCTGGAAGAAAGCAGGATAGGAGATGGCGGCGGATTCAGCTCCGAGGATAAGAGTGTCGCCCTGAGCTCGGAGTGCGGCGATGGAAAAAGCCATGGCGATGCGGTGATCGCCGAAGGACTCGAGTTCTGTGCCATGTAACGACTGACGGCCGGGGATTTTGAATCCGTCTTCGCTTTCGTCGACTTCGGCTCCCATCTTTCGAAGATTGGTAGCGACAGAGGCGATGCGATCGGATTCTTTGACGCGGAGTTCACGAGCGTCGCGAACTTCAATTCCCTTCTCTGTGAACGGCGCGATCGCGGCGAGGACCGGAATTTCATCGATGAGCGCGGCGGAATCGGCGCCGGCGATGATTGCGCCTTTCAAAGTTCCTCCGGTGACCTGCAGGCTTCCGACGAGCTCGCCGTTGATTTCATCCAACTGAGTTACCGAAATGTGCAGGCCCATTTGCATGAGGACGTCGAGCAAGCGGGCGCGGGTAGGATTCATGAGAAGATTGGGAACGGTCAATTCTGAACCGGGGAAAAGCGCTGCGGCGCAAAGAAAGAAGGCTGCGCTGGAGAGATCTCCGGGGACGCGGGCTTCGATGCCGTGAAGACGCTGGCCACCGTGGATGCGAACCTCACTGCCTGTGCCTACGTTCTTGCGCTCGAGGCGAGCTCCAAAGGCGCGAAGGGCGACCTCCCCGTGATCGCGGGTGCGGACGGATTCTTCGACGCGAGTTTCACCGTCGGCGAAGAGTCCGGCGAAGAGCAGGCATGATTTCACTTGCGCGCTAGCAACGGGCATTGAGTAGTCGATCGGTTTCAAGTGGCCGCCTGTGATGCGAAGGGGAGGCTTGCCTTGCTCGGATTCGATCTGCGCTCCCATTTGCGAGAGCGGCTTGATCACGCGTTCCATCGGGCGTCGGGAAAGGGACTCGTCGCCGACCATCTCGCTGGTGAAGGATTGTCCTGCGATGAGGCCGCTGAGCATGCGCATGGTGGACCCGGAGTTTCCGCAGTCGAGGGGATCGGATGGCGGGCGGAGCGTCAACCCACGGCCTTGCACTTCGATGACATTCTGCTCGGCCTTGCGTTCCCAGGTGACGCCGAGTGACCGCATGCAACCCAGCGTGCTGGCGCAGTCGGCTCCGGTGGAATAATTTTCGAGGCGTGATGAGCCCTCGGCGATGCCCGCCAACATCGCATACCGATGGGAGATGGACTTGTCTCCGGGAAGCTGGACACTACCCCGGATGCGGCGCGCCGGGCGCACGGTCACTGCAGTGGCTGCTTTCATGTATAGAACAATATAAAGGCTTCGGGCTTCCGGCTCTCGGCTTCCCGCTTTCCTTTACGCTAGGGCTTTGGCTTCTGTTCTGGCTTCTTTCAGGATTTGGGCTGGGACTTCTTTCATCGTTACACCGAATTCGAACATGGGAGTTTCGGTGCCGCGTCCCCAGCGTGCTACTTCCCAATGTGCGCGAACGAATTTGATGCTGGGACTGGCCGTCAGATCGAGGAGCAGCGGAGATTCTTCCGCATAGAATTTCTGCGGGAATGCGGCGAGCGATTTTGGCTCCCACGTTGCGCCGTCGGCAGAACCGAAGAGGCTGACGTCGAGCGATTCCTGCTCGATAATCTTAGTGATCGAGAGCGTGAACAGGAAGACGCGGCTGCCGGTGCTCTGGATTTCGACAGGCTGGCAGTCACCCTTGGCGGTCACGGTGGTGCCTGCGGGAACGAGAGTTTCAGTGTTCATCGCGAGGATTCTAGCAAATTGTGAGCCCAGTTGATGGCTCGCTCTACCCATTCTCTGTTCTCTGGCTGGTCGGCTCATGCGATGATATCCTCCCATGGCGCTTCGCTTGGGGATCGAATATGAAGACAGCAGTGCTGCTGGCCGTTCTAATAAGCCTGGCTTGCGGGTTCGTTCACGGTCAGGCACAGGAGAAAGTCCTTTGGACCTTTACCGGAACTCCCGACGGTTGGGGACACAAGAGCAAGCTTGTGCTCGACAATCACGGAAATCTTTACGGAACCACCCTGGGAGGCGGAACCGTATTAACCCAAGAGTGCGGGGAGGAGTCGGGCTGCGGTATGGTTTATGAACTATCTCCACTCCCAGACGGAACTTGGACCGAGAAGATTATCTATAGTTTTTGTAACGCCAATAATGACTACACGTGTCCCGATGGGAGGGTCCGTGGGGTGGACTGGCTATCGACAAGTCGGGAAACTTGTACGGTACGACGCAAGGCGGCGGCGCTAATGCTGGAGGCGTGGTTTTCGAGTTGACTCCACCATCTATTCAGGGCGGTCCGTGGACGGAGAGTGTGCTCTACAATTTCTGCTCCGACAAGATCGGCTCTGAGTGTGTGGATGGCCAATGGCCTGCGTCTGATCTGATCTTGGATGAACAAGGAAATTTGT
>JASLEQ010000145.1 GCA_030151135.1 Candidatus Sulfotelmatobacter sp.
GGCCACGGCTGGTATTTGTATTCGAAATTGTTTTCGCGGCTGAACTTCAGCAGTGGGTAACTGTATTGAGAGAACGGTATTGGTCTGCGTCCGAGCTCCGATGTTACTCGCGCATTATCGAACACGGTATTCCACACCAGATAAGGCATGAACACCTTCATCAGCGAAGCCCCGCGGCCCACCGGTCCCTTCCGATTCGAGAGGAACTTCACCGATTCGCTGAACGGACGCTCCGCAAATGGCACGAATACAGGCTTCCGCTTCTGCTGCGCGGAAGCCAGTGCAGCCGTCAGTTCCCGAAATGTTTGGGAATCGACTCCGGAGGAGAGGTGATACGTGTCGTGTCTCGGCTGATCCTTCTGATGCAGCGTTGCGATGGCATCCGCGACAAAATCGACATTCACGATATCAATCTTGTCCGTCGGTCGGAACGGAAGCACGGGCAATCCCGCAAGGAAGACGAATGCGCGAACCATATCGAATTGCGTAGTCTCGGCATGACGGCTGTCTCCCAGCACAATGCTCGGCCGGAAGACTATCTTTGGAGTGTCCGGAAGCAACACGCGCGTCATATGCTCGCAAAACTTCTTCGTGCGTGCATACGGATCGTAGTCGGAGCGGTCCCAGTCGATCGAGTTATCCTCGGTGACCACTTCATTGCTGCGCTTCCCTGCCACAGCAACGGTGCTCACCTCGCTGAATCGACGCAGGCCGTGATAATGCTCTGCATGGCGGGCGAGGGTCAGGACTTCAAGCGTTCCCCGCAAGTTCACATTCAAACAGCTTTTTTCGGATTTCCGATTGAGCGACGCCGCACAATGAATGACAGAGTCGGTCGTATGCACAAGACGGTCATATTCGTCCCGGCTCAAGCCAAAACCAGACGACGTCAGGTCGCCGCAGAAAATACGGACCTTGGTCTGCAGGTACTCGTAGAAGCCAGGAAATTGCAGGTGCAGCTGCAGCGATTTCCACAGCCGAAGCTGCGCCTCCTGCGGATCGCGTGCCCGCACCAGCAGGTTCAGGGAAGCACCGTGGCCCTGCAGAAGGTTGGCGGCGACGTGTGCGCCGATGTACCCGGTCGATCCGGTCAGGAATATCGCCACGTTGCTCCGTCAGTCCCGGTTCTCACGGCGTCTCGGTTCGAAGGCGCGAGTTGAAACGTCCGGGGAGGCCGTACCTCCAGCGGACGGCCTTCAATTAAGGGATAGGTCCAGCGTCGCAGCGCTGGAATGTGAATGTTGATCCAGTACTCCCACCAGTCGAGCAATCGCGTGGTGTACCCGAACTCTTCGCGCTCTTCCGGAACCAGCGCGTAGGAAAGCTTCTCAATGTTTTCCGCTGTGAAGTCGTGCTCGTTCAATAGAATAAATGGCTCAAATAACTCGATGAGCTTCTCAACCCGCTCCAGATTTCGTTCAGCCTTCACCAGCGGCGCTTTCTTCAGAGGTAACGGCGACATGATCCGCTGAATGGATTTTACGATTGCTTTCTGCGCCGGAGCTGACATCCGGTTATAGCGCTCCTTCGACACAGGAATCGCATCGAACCGCAGCCGTAGCCATGCTTCCAACCCCTCCTGCGCCCTGTAGTGCTTCCGATGTGCGAGCGATGTCAGTTCGATGGACCGTCCCATGTCACACGGATTCGTCACAGAAGTCGCGAGCTGGTAAAGCGGGTCGTGACGCCGCTCCATAACGGCCGCGCCGACCAATGTCATTCCTGCGCAAACCGAATCCACCGGAATGATGTCGAGCCGCTTACGCTCATTTGACGGTAATTGCCGAAAATAAGTCCCAAGCAAGTACGAAAGAGACGCTGAAGTATTGATACCTTCATTCCATCCCAGAAATGGCTTTGCTACCGACGTCTCCACGATGGCCGGCCGCACAACCGCGATCGGCAGACCGGCGCCGTACTTTACGATAAGGGACTCGGCCAGGCTCTTGGTCAGCGTGTAAGTGTTTGGCCAGCCCAGCTCCTTTGCTCGCCGTGTGCCAGCTTCGGTGAGATACGTCTTCAACCAGCGGACCCGGCCTTTGCGCACCTGATTCTCCAGGGCCGCTCCCTGAAGATCTTTCGCAGCGTGCTCCTTCGAACGAGCCTGCATGCGCAATCCGGAAGTGATCTCTTCGCTCTCGGCTCGAACCTCCGCTTGCTTCACGAGGTCTTGCAATGCGCGCCACTCTCGCTCGGCGTCGAACCCGGATATACCCCGGGGATTGTGATTTGGCTTGAGTTTTTCGCTAACTCGTCCGTCTTGCTCCCCAGCAACGTAACAGGTCGAGAGATGCAGCAGTCCGGCATGATCGGCTCCCCGAACAAACTCGAGAATATTAACGGCCGCGTCGGTGTTCGTTGACAGCGCGTCCCGCAGATCAGGATTGAAGTCCGTGAGCCCGGAGCTGTTAATAATCAGATCGAGATTCCGTTGTAGAGCTTCCGAGGCCTGGACACTGAGCCCGAGACCAGGCTGCGTTACGTCTCCTTCTACGACCTCTATCTTTTGGCGCAGGAACTCGGCAAACCTCTCGCCGTGCCGCTCGAATAAAGGATCGAAGACGGGCGAATCTTCGACCATTTTCTGAAAGCGCCGATCACCTGGGCTCGATTTCTGCCGCCGGATCAAAAGGTAGATTCGCTTCACCTCTGGTAAATCGAGCAATGTGTTCGCCAGCCACACTTTGCCGATGAAACCGGTAACTCCGATGAGCATGATCTGCTTCCCGGCAAAAGCATGCCGGACCGAGAAATCGGATACTTGCTTCGTTCCCTCAAAATGAACGATCGGGCGAGCCGGAACAGCATTCTTGCGCTCGGCGGGTGTAACTGCGGCGAGTAATTCCTCGTACCTGATACCAAGATGTCGAGCCAAGGTCTTGGGAGCGCGACGGCCATCAGGCATGTTTTCCCGCAGTCGAGCGAAGACACCGCGCGGTCGGATCACCGGATCCAGCAATCGCCCTGTCGCAGTTCCATCACGGAACTCCAGGCGGTTCGCTACGATGTGCCGCACACCCAAGTGCTGCGCGAGGGGGCGCATCAGATGATCCACCGCCTGGCTAACTAAAACGACATCGGCGCCGCCCCGGACCAGTTCTTTCACCTGTTCCACGCCCTCCGGTTTCAGGCGCGGCTTCAGCTTATATTGAAAAAACTCTTCTCCCAACAGGTCCAGACGGTCGCGCGTCACTCCCCGAAGGACAGAATGCACCACACGCGTCGCGAATTTCCGGTTGGCCACATAAAAGAATGGCCGCAATAGAGCCATTAAGAAGATGAGCCCTCTGCGTCGAAAGCGGTCCGAAAACGTCTGTGCATTCCAGGTGAAGAAAGCGATCGGCCTGACTACCGTCAGATCGAGCAGGCTCCCTTCAACTCGCCAGTAAACGGTATGGCCGCCGTCAGAATTGTGACTCAAATGATTCAAAGTCGTGTGTATGCCTCAGGTTGCAGCGCCGGTGGTCTGCGAAACATTTATTGTAACAATCTGTTCAAACTTTTTAGGGCATGCCGTGAGGAAAACCGTCGCTGCGAACCGCGCGCCAATATTCCGAGACGCTGGATCTTCTTATGGAGCGATAGGATCTGGCCGGCTGGTTCGAAGCAGCAAGGCCACCGTGCCACTAATAACCAGGACCGCGGCGATGGATAGCAATCCGCCTCGGAACCCTCCACCGATCGTCCGAAAGAATCCAATGATGTCGGGTCCGAAATATCCTCCTAGATTTGCCAATGAGTTGATGACTGCGATTCCCGCTGCTGCGGATAATCCTGCCATGCTCGAAGTCACCATCGCCCAGAATGGACCACACATACCCTCGGCAAAAGCGAGTCCGACGCCGATTCCGGCCACCACGACAACGGTTGACGTGCCGTATCCGGCAACAATCAACCCTGCCGCCGCGAGGAATGCCGGGATCGCAGTATGCCATCTTCGCTCGCCACGTTTATCTGATCTTGCGCCGACTGCCACCATGACCAGCACCGTAACCAGGAACGGCAGCACCGCGACCGCGCCGGTCCAAAAATAATTGAGGCCAGAGATCGTCTGGATCACGCTTGGCAACCAGAGCGTAATACCATACATCGTTGTGGACACCCCGAAATAAATCATCGAGAGCAGCCAGATTCGTGGACTGATAATAACTTTCCAGAGATCGCTGCCCGCGAGCGGAGACTCGGTCACACGTTCCCGCTCTAGAGTCTCCAGCAGCCATACACGTTCCTCGCCGAGCAGCCACTTTGCATCGTGCGGATGATCTGAGAGTGTGAGATAAACCGCGCCGCCGAGCAAGATCGCCGGCAGGCCCTCGATTAGAAACATCCATTGCCAGCCTGAGAGTCCCACCCCATGAAGATTAAGCAGACTTCCCGAGATCGGGCTGCCGATCACTCCCGCCAGCGGGTTCGCGGTCATAAACCAGGCAACAGCCGTGGCGCGAGCACTCGCCGGAAACCAACGCTTCATATAGAGGATGATTCCGGGGAAAAATCCTGCCTCCGCCGCGCCCAGCAAAAATCTCATCGCGTAGAAGCTGATTGGACCGCGAATGAAAATCATCAGGCAGGAGATCACGCCCCAGACAACCATCAACAACGAAATCCAGCGCCGCACTCCAACCTTCTCGAGAACCAGGTTACTGGGTAACTGGAAAAGGAAATAACCGATGAAAAAAATACCTGAAGCGCGCCCGATAACCCTGTCACTCAAGCCGAATTGCTGACGCATCTGCAATACGCCAAAGCCCACATTGATCCGGTCGAGATAGGCGACGATGTAAAGCAGAAAAAGAAACGGCATCAACCGCCACATCAATCGAGAAACAACAGCGGATTCCAGATGGTCAGGCTTGGTGTGCAATGGCGGGTCCCAAAGGCAGGCAGAATGCAGGCTCGCCTCTGCCGTGCGAGGATTCTACTCTAAGCCAAGGCCTTTTCGGATTTCATTCACAATGTGCTCAGGGCTTTCCGAAATCCCTACGGTCAGAGCGCCCTCAGGCTCTTCGAGATCGTCTAACTGGCTCGCGAGAATGGATTCATTGGCAAAGTGCCCTTGTCGCGCCCGCAGTCTAGCGGTAATCAGGTCCTGGCTTCCCTTCAGATAAACGAAGCGCACATCCATCCCCGTATTGAGTTTCGCGCGGTAAGCTTTTTTCAATGCGGAACACGCCAGAACAGCGTAGCGCTGTTCTGCAATCCATTTTGCAATCCTGGCGTGCAGAAGTTCGAGCCATGGCTCTCGGTCCTTGTCCGAGAGTGGAATCCCTCTTCGAATCTTTTCGACGTTGCCCGCGGGATGGAAGTCGTCGGCGTCGGCAAAATCCCATTGCAACTGTTGAGCGAGCAGTTGTCCGATCGTGGTTTTTCCCGCCCCGACGACTCCCATGACGATCACGACCATCTGAAGATAATAACCGTCATTTGCTTGCCCGGTCCGGTGAGATTTCTCCGCCCATTCTTCACACCGCAATGCGAGGTAAAGCAATAAACGATCTCGAGTCCGTGATAGGAAACGAACGGGTTGAGAAGACGCGAGGCACTTGCTGCAGCAACCGCCGCACTCAATCCTTCCTGCTAATCTTTGTGTTAGCCTGAGTACGTCTGGCTTTTCGCTTGACTTTGCAAGACGATCAGAGTACCTATGCTGTCCTAAAGCTGGTTCCGGTGTGGGGCGAACCTGCTCTACGAGTCTTCGTAACATCCCGGTCTGAACGAAGCCAATGAGTTCGATTTCAGTGCCATTTAGCAGTGTGCGATTGCGGGCGACTTCGCTCTTCCGCGACTACGCCGAACTCACTAAATTGCGTGTCACGAGCCTTATCGTCATGACCGCATGGTGCGGATACTTTTTCGGAGCTCACAAAGCACACGCATCATGGTTCACCTTTAGCCTGTTTCACGCTCTGCTTGGGATAGCGCTGGTTTCCAGCGGAACAGCTGCGCTGAATGAGGTCATGGAGCAGGATGTCGATGCTCGAATGCGCCGCACTGCCATTCGACCGCTGCCGTCGGGACGCATGAGCGTGTTTCACGCAAGTGTTGTGGGCCTGGTCGCCGCCTTGGGTGGTTCCCTCTATCTGGCAATTTTCACCAATCCTTTAACTGGGCTCCTCACTCTACTGACGTCTGTCGTTTACCTGGCGGCTTATACGCCTTTGAAGCGCGTCTCGCCCCTCTGCACTTCGATTGGCGCCTTTCCCGGCGCTATGCCGGGAGTACTGGGTTGGACCGCGATACGCGGCAAGCTTGAGTGGGAAACCCTGGTGCTGTTCGCGATCCTCTTCGTATGGCAATTTCCACACTTCTTCTCGATTGCGTGGCTATATCGTGAGGACTACGCCAGTGGTGGAATTAAGATGCTGCCGGTCGTCGAAGAAGACGGCCACTCTACTGGACGGCGGATTCTGACGTATTCAATTGCGCTGATCCCAATCAGTGTTTTACCAGGCCTGATCGGGATGGCCGGAAAACTTTACATGATCGGTGCCGTCGTTCTTGGCATTGCTCTTCTCTACTTCGGAGTTCGACTGGCATTCCTGGGGCTGCCGCTATCAATGCCAGCTTCAAAGATGCGGGCACGACACGTATTGCAGGCCACGGTGATTTATTTGCCCCTTCTCTTCGCCTTGATGATGGGCAATTGCTCCACCTTCTGATTACTTCTGCGCAGTCTTCGTGGAATTCGGCGGAGGTCCAACGCTCTCCGGCAGCGGAGCCGATAACGACTTCAGGAATTCCAGCAGGTCGTCGCGCTCGTCGAACGTTAGAAAGTCAATCGCGTGAATCTCTTTGTCGAGATGCGGGTTCGCATTTCCGCCTCCCACATAATGTCCAAGTGCGTCGTTCAAGGTCGGGAATGTCCCGTCATGCATGTACGGCGCACGCTCCGCAATATTCCGCAGTGATGGAGTCTTGAAGGCTCCCCAATCCTCGTCGTTCCTTGTCTGCTGGAATCGTCCCAGATCGACCATATTGCCGTGAATGTCGGCTCCGATTCCCAGGTTGTGGAACTTATTGTCGGTGAACAACGCATAATCTTTCCCGATCGTGTGGCATACCTCGCAATTCGCCTTTTTAGGATCCCGGAACAGCTTTAGACCGCGCTGCGCCGCCGCCGATAGCGCCTTCTGATCATGGCCGTAATAGAAGCGGTCAAAGGGAGAGTTTCCGCTCAGCACCGTGCGCTCAAACGACGCGATCGATTTCGCGACAAGGTCGATCGTAATCTGATCCGTGCCCCATGCATGCTTGAACAACGCAACGTACTTGGGATCCGCCTTTAAATGCCGCACTGCTTCGGCATGTGTAGTCGCCATCTCCACCGGGTTTGCGATCGGCCCTTTTGCCTGGTCCTCCAGACTCGGAGCCCGTCCATCCCAGAACTGCACAGAGTTGTAGGCCGAGTTGATCACCGTCGGGGAATGTCTGGTACCTTTCTTATCTCCCACCCCCACTGATACGGGATGCCTATCGGTAAATCCAGTTTGCGCCCCATGACAGGATGCGCAGGAAACCGTATTGTCGGCCGACAGGATGGGATCGTAATAAAGAAGCCGTCCCAGCGCGACTGTTTCGGCCGTGGGCGGATTGTCTGCCGGAATCGGCACAGGAGGCAATCCAAGTGGAGCGTTAATCTGCAATGGCTTGCCAGTCGGCAGCACAATTGCCCCTGCCGGATCGACTCCAAGGCTCGCCGCATTTGTCGGCGTATAAAGAACCGCAAAAACAATCAATGCGATGAAAAAAACAAAAAGTATGAGCACCTGAGACCTGTTCGGGGACCCCATCGTGAACTCCTTGTCAGAATTAACGATAAAATTCTAGGGATCCGTCACAAGTCTGAATGTGCTTGGGATCACAGGCCAAGATGTCCCGATGCTGCCTCTCATCAGAACAGTTAGCTGTCGATTGATCACACCGGGCTTTGTAAGGTGAACGAGTGAAACTGAACGAAGATCCGCATCGCAGATTCAACCCGCTTACCAATGAATGGGTGCTGGTTTCTCCACATCGCGCGACGCGCCCTTGGCAGGGAGAAGTTGCCAAGACCAGCAACCACCTCGAGCCGGCTTACGACCCAACTTGCTACTTATGTCCGGGCAATCTTCGCGCGGGCGGAGTTCGCAATCCGGCGTATTCATCCACGTTTGTCTTCGACAATGACTTCGCTGCGCTGAAACCTAGAACGGATCGGCAGCGCACCGATGTCAAGGGCATGAACTTGATTGTTGCGGAAGGCGAATCTGGCATCTGCCGGGTGATCTGCTTTTCTCCGCGGCACGATCTGACCCTGGCAACTATGGAGATCGATGAGATTGAACAGGTTGTCCATACCTGGACGGACCAGTACCGTGAACTCGGCGCTCTCGACTCCATCAATCACGTCCAGATTTTTGAAAACCGTGGAGCGATGATGGGCGCCAGCAACCCACATCCTCATTGCCAGATCTGGGCCACTGCTTCAGTCCCAGGAGAACCCACGAAAGAACTCGCCGCGCAAACTTCGTACTTCGGCAAACACCGTCGCTGTTTGCTGTGTGACTACTTGCTTTTGGAAAGCGCTGAGAAAACTCGGGTCATTTATGAGAATGACGAATTCACGGCAGTCGTGCCGTTCTGGGCGATCTGGCCCTTCGAGCTTCTCGTCTGCAGCCGACGGCACTTCGGCGATATGAATGACTTTATCAAAACCGATTCCCGCTCGTTGGCCGACATGTTGCACGTCGTGACCTCCACTTACGACAAGGTTTTTGATGTGCCCTTCCCGTACTCAATGGGTTTCCATCAATCACCGGCGGATGGAAAGTCTCACCCCGAGTGCCATTTCCATGC